>CAMWIF010000015.1 GCA_947174225.1 uncultured Porphyromonadaceae bacterium
ATGTGTGGGTAGGGATAATTCAGAGAGCGTAGGTGGATACTACCTGTTTTTCATATATACATCAATTATTTCTACAATATACTCCAAAGGATATTCTTTATAAAAATTTTTAAATTTAGTTGGAACTCTGAAAATAAATTTTTTGTACTTTTGCAAGAGCAAATTTCATTATCAAAGCTAATATTGAAGAGTGTTAATGTTGACAATGAAATTTGCTTGGATAACCTTAAATTTACCATTGTTTCTTATAATAACCTATGGAACTGAAACGAACCATTTTAGCGATTTTAGCCTTTGCCGGTGTTGCTCCCCTTTATGCTGATGAGGCAGCTACGGATGAGAAGATTCTCAATTTGCGTGTGGAGGCTCGTCTCGATATGAGAGGGGATTGGCTCGACGGTCACACCGTGAAAGACAATACTGGCTTTGCCGGAAAATACCTTAATCTGCGTCTCGACGGCAATATCACTCCCAATCTGAGTTATTCCTGGCGTCAACGATTCAATAAACCACCCAAGGATGCATCATTTTTTGATGCCACTGATTGGGTATATCTGAATTATAATCTCGGCGACTGGTCGTTCTCAGGTGGCAAGGAGGTTGTGGCGATAGGTGGCTGGGAATATGACCGTGCGCCTATTGACCTATACGGCTGTTCGGTGTTCTGGAATAATATACCTTGTTATGAGATTGGAGCATCTGTAGGGTTGAAAGTGTCTCCGGCTGATAAGCTCTCTTTTCAATTCTGCCAAAGTCCGTTTTTCCTTACCACCGACCGTAATATGTATGCCTATAACTTGATGTGGGTAGGCAATCATGGTTGTTACAGTTCTATTTATTCTGCTAATCTTATGGAGTATGCTCCTGGTAGATATATCAATTATTTGGCTCTCGGTAATAAATTCACTGTTAACAATGTAGTGCTTGAACTTGACCTTATGAATCGTGCCTCCTCCCATCAGACCTTTATCGGAAAGGATATGTCCATTATGGCAGAGTTGCAGTATAAACCTGCTGAGAAGTGGAATGTCTTCGGTAAGTTTACATATGATGTTAATAAAAGCGGCACGAATGCGGATGTAACCGTATTAAACGGCACGGAGCTTAAGATGGTGGGGGCAGGTGTGGAGTTTATGCCTTTTGTCAATGCAAAGCATGTGCTCCGCTTCCACGCCACAGGTTTCTATTCCTGGGGAAGAAATGTCAATTCAGCCGATTTAATGCAGAATAAGACTTTCACAGCTTGTGCAGGTGTGACTTGGTATATGAATCTATTGTCTTTGAAACGAAAGTAACCAATAACTATTAATCCTTTATATTATGGAACTTGATAAAACTGTGGCTTCCTCTGCTGAGGAGCTTGCTGCTTCTCCGATAGACCCTGTATCGGATTCAAAGCAGTTATCGGAACCGAAGGGTAAAAAGAAATTTTCTTTTTATAAGTTTATACCTACGGGGTTGCCTTGTCTGCTCATTGTCATTGCTCTCTTTTGGTATCTCGGTTCGATAATGGGGTTGCCGAATATGCTCAACACTATTATGCACACTGCCCACGATCTTCTGCTTAACACCGTGTTCTATCTTATGGGTATATGTGTCGTGACCGGTGCCATCGGACGTCTATTTGTAGAGTTTGGAGTGGTCAAGCTTTTGGAAAATTTGCTCAGACCATTAATGAAACCGTTGTTTAATCTTCCGGGAGTAGCGGCACTTGGCGCGACAATGACTTTCCTAAGTGATAATCCAGCTATCATTTCTCTCTCTCAAGACAAGCGGTTCAGCAGCTATTTCAAGAAGTATCAGTTTATATCCCTCACCAATTTTGGTACAGCTTTCGGTATGGGACTTCTTGTGATGGTCTTTATGGTAGGGCAAGGTTACTTCGTCGAGCCTGTTGTAGGTCTTTTCGGTGCTTTTTGTGGCTGTATCGTTTCCACTCGTCTGATGCAGCGTTTCATCATTAAAGCCTATCCTTCATTTGCTGTTGAGGAGGCAGTGAGTTTGGAGGCAGCTGCGATAAAAGAGGCGGAAACTAAGGTTGAATCCAAATCAGTGTTTATTCGTATCCTCAACTCCCTTCTTGACGGCGGACGTATGGGTGTGGATGTGGGTATTGCCATCATACCCGGTGTGCTGATTATCTCTACATTGGTTATGATTCTGACATTCGGTGCGTCTGCTGAAGGGTATACGGGAACTGCCTATGAGGGTATAGAGTTGTTGCCTTGGCTGGCATCGAAAGTTAACATTATATTTGAAGTGTTGTTTGGTTTCAGCGATCCTCATCTTATAGCCTTTCCAATCACCGCTCTTGGGGCGGTAGGGGCTGCGCTCGGTTTGGTGCCTAACTTTGCTTCACAGGGTTGGATTGACGGTAATGCCATCGCTGTATTCACTGCAATCGGAATGTGCTGGAGCGGTTACCTTAGCACTCATACCGCTATGCTCGACTCTATGGGTTATCGAGAACTTACTCCCAAAGCAATCGCAGCACATACTGTAGGGGGTCTTTTCGCTGCCATCATCGCCCATTTTACCTATGTCCTTGTCACAATGATAATGTGATTGTCATCAAATTTCATTCGTCAGTTGTAATTATAAGAATAAGATAGAGGCTGCCCCAATTCGGAGCAGCCTCTATCTTATTTAGGCTGAATCAACAGCAATTCACATTTAAGCAAATTCTTAGAGCATAATCTTGACACCGCCGATTACGTAGGTGCCCTTGGCAAGACCTTCGATCACGTTGCGTCCTGCGTTGAGGTCAACCACACGTACAAGGCTTCCGTTGAGGCTATAGATAGCCAAACGAATCTCAGCTGGAGCATACACAACGATGTCGGCACCTTCACGTACTACAGAGAGTGTGTCAGAAGCAGCGGAAGCGGTCTCTATTCCGGTAGTGCCACCAACAACAAATTCGCTGATCTGGGAGTCGAGGAAGCCCATACGACGTGAGAAGAATCTTACTGTGCAAGACTTATCGAATGTCAAAGGCTCTGTGTAGAGAGTCCAGGCATCCGCATCCTCCGGAGCGGCATCAGGATCGGTAGTATACCAGATTGAAGCCGCAGTGTCCCAAACATCGAGAGTGAGCACACCGTTTTCAAAGGTAGCGGTGGGGGTCATCATCATCATGTTAGCCACTACAAATTCGCTGATCAAAGACTCATACATGCCGTCTACAAATGTCACAGCACGGAATGTGCAGTTCTCGGTGATGAATATCGGACCGGTGTAAAGCTCACTTTCCCTGGTAGGCTCACTACCATCGATGGTATAGTATATCTCGGCACCTTCGTTCTCTGCCGACATTATGATAGAACGTCCGTCTTCACTACGCTCGATTACAGGAGCGGTAGCCTGATAATTGGCACGGAGGAATACGAAGGTCTCTATGTCGGAGTCGTTGAAATTCTCGCGGCGGGTGAAGAAATGTACGAAGCAGTTCTCCATAAGGGTGAACGGACCGGTGTAGAGAGTCCATGCCTCATCATCTTCGGGCACTGCGTCATCATCGTTGGTATACCAGATTTCAGCCTCGGGATCCTCACAGGTAAGTGTGAGCTGCTTGTTATTGAATGAGGCATAAGCCACGGGTACAGCCACGTTGTTCACGATGAAGTCAGTGACGATAGAATCATACAAACCGTCGGCAAAAGCCTTGGCACGGTAGGTGGCATTGCCTACGATTTCGATTGGACCTGCATATAGCTCGCTCTCTTCGGTAGGTTCACTGCCGTCAGTGGTGTAGCGGATTACAGCGCCTTCGGTGGGAGTCTCGATTACGATATGAGTCCCCGCCTCGTTACGCTCCACAGTGGGAGCGGCAACCTGGTAGTCGGAACGCTGGAACACGAACATCTGAACATCGGAAGCGTTTGCGTCGTCGTCACCTGCGAAGAAGCGCACGGTACCCTCCTCAGTCAAAGCAATTGGCTCCTCATAGAGTGTCCAGGCATCAATGTTGTCAACAGAAAGATCCGGATCGTTAGTATACCATATCTGTGCGCCCTCATCGGGTGTGGTCAGTACAAGAGCGAAATTCTCATAGGTAGCTGAAGGCACGTTGAGCTTGTCGTTTCCAAGGGCATACTCGGTCACCTCTGAATCAAACATATTGTTGGCAAATACACGTGCACGGTAAGTCGCCCCGCTCTCGATGCGGAGGGGAGCCTCATAGAGTGCGCTTTCCTCTGTAGGAAGTGACCCGTCGGTGGTGTAGCGTATCTGTGCGCCCTCCACTGTAGAAGCCATCACAACGTGGGTGCCCTGAGCGTTACGGCTGATGGTCGGGGCTTGTGCCTGGTAAGCGCTATACACAAATGTGAGACTTTCTATGTCGGAGTCGTTGAAGTTGGCTCTGCGTGTGAAGAAACGAAGTGTGCAGTCGCCGTCGAGGGTGATAGGTCCACTGTAGACGCTCCACGCCTCGGCATCATCCACTGTGGCGTTGGTGTTAGTGGTATAGAGTATCTGAGCCTTCTCATCGCTGCAGGTGAGCACAATCTTCTTGTTCTCGAAATTAGCGAAAGCCACAGGCACTGCCATATTCGACACAACGTAGCGGTTTACCTTGGAATCGAACATGCCGTTGGCGATAGCAATGGCATTATAAGTGAAGTTACCTTCGATAAGCAACGGTTCGGTATAGAGCTTGCTGTTGGCAGTAGGCTCGGAACCGTCAACGGTGTAGCGGATTTCCGCACCCGGAGTGGATGTCTCCATCACGATATGTGTCCCGGCTGCGTTTCTCTCGATCGTAGGATCTGCCACGCGGTAGTTAGAGTAGACAAACGAGAAGCTCTGGATGTCGGAGTCGTTGAAGTTGTCGCGGCTGCCATAGAAACGCACTACACAGTTCTCAGTGAGATCCAACGGTGCCTTATATTCCTTCCACGCATCTTTATTGTCGGGAGTGGCGTTGGGATCGGTTGTGTACCATACGGTAGCCTTCGGATCGGTGCAGGCGATTGAGAGCTTCTTGTTCTCAAAAGTCGCAACGGGTGTAGGCACGGCAAGGTGCATCACGATGAAGTCAGTGATGTTTGAGTCGAACAAACCGTCTACAAATGCGCGGGCGCGGAAAGTGCCGTTAGAGACGATCTCCACCGGACCGGTATAGAGCGTGCTCTTGGCAGTAGGTTCTGAGCCGTCGGTAGTGTATCTGATTTCCGAGCCATCGGTTTCGCAAATCATCTCTACCGCTGTGCCTGATTCGTCGGCTGAAAGCATGGGAGCTGCCACTTGATAATCGGCATATACGAATGAGAAGTTCTGTACTTCAGAGTCGTTGAAGCCGTCGCGCTTACCGAAGAAACGCAGGTCGCAGTTGTCTGTAAGGTTCAGTGGCGCTGAATAGAGAGTCCAGGCTTCGAGATTATCGGGAGTGGCTTCGACATCAGTAGTATACCATACTTTGGCATCGGCATCGTCGCAAATCAGCTCCACCACCTTGTTGGTGAATAGGGCAGTGGGGTTGGCAACTGTGAGGAAGTCGACCACATAGTCGGAAACCTCTGAATCAAACATGTCTGTGGCGAAAGCGCGGGCGCGGAAAGTGCCGTTAGCTTCGAGCAGCACGGGCGCGTCATAGATGGGGCTCTCCGTAGTAGGCTCCGAACCGTCGGTAGTGTAGCGGATCACAGCGTCAGGGGTGTCTGTCACCATCACAAGGCTCTTACGGTCGATGTCGGGAGCGATTGAGGGGGCGAGCACCTGATGGTCTACAAATACAAACTGGAATTCCTGTATGTCGGAGTCGTTGTAGCCCTCATTACGTGCGAAGAAGCGCACGGTGCAGTCTTCGGTGAGATACAGGGGTTCTGTATACTCTGTCCATGCCTCCTCATTATCCGGTTTGGCAGAGGGGTCGGTAGTATAGAAAATCTTTGCACCTGGAAGTCCGCAAGTAAGGTTGAGGTGCAGCTGGGTATATTTAGCCGCAGGCACGTCCTGGAACGAGAAATTGAGTTTCTGGTCATCATCACCCCAATCGCCGGGAATCACGTCGACTACATGACCGGTTTCTCCGGTCTCGTCGGCTCTGACAGTAGTTCCGAGGTTAAGAAGGGCGGCAGCACCCATTATTATGATAATTCTTTTCATCTAATTTGGTTGGTTTGGAAGAGTAATTAGTTATTTTTCACAGCTCTTACGTAGGAGAAAGCCTCCATTGGCCACTGGAAAATATTAGGCGTACACTCAGCTCCCCAGTTAAACATTAGTCTGATGGCACGTGCGTGACCGCCGGGACAGTTAAGGTTGTCATTTGCCCAATAAACTGCGTCACGACCGAAATTGGAGGATGCCGCTGTAGATTTGTCGCCCTTATAGCCGGCGAGGGGGAGGATAAGGCAATTGCCTGTCTCGGCTGAAGTGAATTTTACATAGCGACACACGCCGTTTACGTTTGTGGGTGTCACCACATCGCCGGGAAGACGCACAATTTCTATATTTATGGTCTCTCCGTTGCCTGCTACATAGGAGGTGCCATCCTTTACCACTGTGCCTTCCGGAATCAGCTGTAGGAAGTCATCTACGGTGGGCACATGGTATCCTTCCGGACAAGGCATATGGCTCTCGTGAACCCAAGGTATATCCTGCTTCTGACCACCAAGGTCATTGCAAGGATTGTAAGACTGATAGGGAATATATTTGTACTGGCGTCCGAACTGGAAGAGACCGCCGACACAAGTTACCCAATCCTCCACATACATATCCTCAACCGTCTTGCCCTCGTCAACATAGATCTGGTCATCTATATCCGGGGTGGTGCAGTTGAATGCCATCCATGTGATGCCGGCAACCTCCACAGTGGGAATCTGTATGGGAGATGGTGCCACGCGGATAGTCACATAATCGTAGCTTGTCTGAGTGGACATCTTCTTCACATACATCTTAATCTCATATTCCGGGCGTGCCTTAAGCTGAGGATTGATATTGACATTGAACTTAGTGATTACGCCGTTATCTGTGTTGTAAGCTTTTTCAGCACCGATTTTCACATGCTTGGCACTGACAGAATCAATCTCTACGCGCTCACCACTGAAACATACAGTGTCGATGTCAATTCGGATTTCAGAGGAGAAGGCTATCTTCATATCCTTCGCGCCTGTCCCGGGCACCTCAATTACGTTGTTGACATAATCTACCGTCACATCCTCCGGGAATACAGAGGCGGCGAGATCTATGTGGAGTCCGTTAGCGGTGTCAGTCGCGCCGGTGATGGTGTCGCCGGCTTCCCAATCTGTCACAGTGAAAGCAGCCTTTACAGAAGCGTTCTTGTCGTACACACGCAGAGTATAGACCTTGTTGCGTTCCACAGCCGGTAGAGTGGCAGGTACATCAATAACTACACCGTCCACTGTGCCATGCACTGTGATGTTCACCTCTTTGTCGCTCTCGAAAAGCATGAACACGCCGTTCTCGATGCCGTCGGGGGCTGTGGTATACTCATGGGTATAGACAGTTGCGGGAGCGTCGAGCACACCCTTTTCGGTGGCAAATACATAAGCTGCTGAAGGAGCGTTATCAACAGTGATGGAGCTGATCTCCATATCTGCATCACGTGCGTCGAGGTCGATACGCGCCACGCCACGTGTCATGGTGATCTCGCAGTTCATCTGTGTGGCGTCCAAGTTAGCCCAGCCTGACATGAAAAGGGGTGCGCTGTTGTCGCCTTCCGCATTGCTTACAGTAGAGATGGCGAATTCAGCGTTGGTAGTCTCTTCGGTGGCATCAAGCTCGATGCCCGACACACAGTAGAGTGTCTTTGTGGAGCCTTTCACGAGGTTAATCTCCTCCGGATTGTAGCTGCTGAGCACAGATTTGCTGAAAAGATTCTCAGCGCCAAACTGGAATACGCTGAGTGCTTCCTGAGAGGCAGCCGGGGCACCCGCAGCGGGGGCGAAGAGCCCTTTCAGGGAGACTGACATTTCCGAGCCGTCACCACCGACGGCTATCGGCATATCCTCCTTGTCGGAGCAGGAAGCAAGGGCCAACAGTCCCATAAGGGAGAAAACGCCTGTCTTATGTTTTAATATTTTGTTGATCATTTGTATCTGATGTTATAGGGTTATTTTTCAGATTGTGATGGGTTTATTCCATCGGCAGACTGGTAATATCGGTGAGTTTGCTTACCGGCAATCTACCTGCCCATCCCAATTCTACAAGCACTTTTGCAGAAAATCTTGTGAATGCTTCGCCGTAGGTCATGTTGCCGTCATGTCCGTATCCGAGACAATGGGCAAATTCATGGAATATGGTCTGGCGTGCCCCGTTGAAAGTCTCACCTCCTACAGGAGACGTGTCGGGATAGAAATTGTAATATCTGTCTGCGGACATTCCGAATGTTTGGCCGCCACCGAGACCAAGTACTCCATGTACGCAACCCATCATAAGGCCTCCTTGTCGCTTTACTCTTGTCAATATCTCATCGAGGGTGATGACTCTGCCGGAGTCGACAAATTTTCCGTCCCAAGGTGCGTAGCCATCTACATAGTCCTGAGTTGAGAACATATAGGTCATGTCGTATGCCAATCCTGTTGCGAGGCGGCAAAGCAAGGGATTCATATGTGTCCAGTAAGGGTGACCGTTGTCGGCACCGTAGGCGCTGAAGCGAATATACCAGTTCAATTCGGGTTTTATCTCAGCGATTTTATTCATGAAGACATCATTCTTATCCCATTCGAACTGGATTGTAATGTCGTTGGGTGTAAGGTCGGGGATTGCAGGAATCTTCACTTTACGTCCGGTTTCGCCGGTAAATACACAGTCGTGTTGGGTGATGGGGAGAGTCAGGAATGCCTCCATAAATGGATTGACCTCCTCAAATTGGGCTAATGCCACCCATTCCGGCGATACCTTGTTGAAGCAGGCTTTCACCTTTACGTCCTTCAGGGTGTAGGGAGAGTAATATCTCACAGCGAGTTTACCGTCATCGCGTATCCATATCTGGAGGGGAGCACAGGTATAGAACCAGCGTTCCTGATTGTTGTAGAACGTCGACCTTGGTTCGTCGTTGAGAAACATTGTGCCGAGGTCAAAACGCCACTGTTCTTTAGCAGCGACATAGAGAAGACCCGATTCTTGCTCGGGGTGACGATAATCGAGATTGATGTGGGCAATCTTACCGGCTTCAAGCTGGAGGTCGGAGAAGTCGTAGGTCTGTACGAAGTCTTCGCCATTGTCGCGGCTTGACTCAATCTCCACATATCCGCTGACAGGCTGATCTGAAGGGAATGTGGTGAAGTTGAATATACCGGTCGGCTGATAGATGTTGTAAGAGTCTACAATATGTGCGCCGCTATAAGTGCCTCCGGCATCTAAAGAGGTCGGAAGCTCCTCATTAAAGGTAACAGAGACTTTCTTGATATGACGCCACTGAGATACGTGACTCACGTTAAGGTCAACGCTTACCATGGCGGCAACATGCTCAAGAATGACGTTGGTGTTGATGCCGTTGGCACCAAGAGTGAAAGGCACCTTCTTATAACAGTAGATGCCATCTACCGGGTCGTCTTTCTTGTCGTTTACAAGCCATTCATCTTCGAGGGTGTCAGGGTTGCTGAAAGTTATACCCTCAGCCTCATTGAGGGTAGCAAGACATAGCAGACTGTAATCGCCATAGGTCAGTCCCTCGATGGTGATTTGATTATTCTGATCATTGACACGGCCGTAGTAATGGGAAAGTATGTTGCCCTTGCTGTCGGCAACAGCCCACTTCAGCTCGGAGATGGTAGGCTCTGCCTCTTCACCGTCTGCACGGGTGATGACGCCAATCTGAGAAGCTTCTGTAGTGATATTGAACACAGCGGCTCCATCACCGGGAGTATAAAGGTCGCGAGTCAGCTCATCTCCGGCACAGCCCGCGAGGGTAAGGAGAGAGAGAGCCAGAAACAGTTTATTTGTGATTTTCGTTTTCATTCCTCGTTTCATTCCTCGTTAGATTCTACATTTTTAATTGCTCTTACATAGGCGAAAGCTTCCATAGCAAACTGGAATTCCTCCATCTTAGCCTCATCGCCCCAGTTGAACATAAAGCGGAAGGCTCTTGCATGTCCACCCCAACAGCTAACGTTAGAGTTTGTCCAATATACTGCATCTTTACCAAAAGTGGGATTGGCAGCAGTGCTCTTATCGCCTTTCCAACCGGCGATAGGAAGGATCAGTACGTTACCTGTATCGTTAGACGTGAATTTCATATAGCGTATGCTACCTCCGACTTTAGTAGGAGTCTGGATTGTGCCGTCAACTGCATGGAGAGTGACCGTGATGCTTTCTCCATTGCCTGCCTTATAGGTTCCTGGGATAACAGTTCCGTTGGGACACAGTGTTCTGAACTCTGCAAGCGTAGCCACGTGGTAGCCTTCCGGACATGGCATATGGCTGTAGTTAACCCACGGCATGTCTTGAACCTGACCTCCGAGGTTGTTACATGGGTTATAGCCCATATAGGGAACGTAGGCGTACTGGCGACCGAACTGGAATAGGCTGCCTACTGCTCCAAGCCAGTTGTAGCGATAGGTATCCTCAATCGACATACCGTCAACGGGATAGACTTGCTTGTCCAAATCGGGACCGGTGCAGTTGAATGCCATCCATTCTGCTCCTGCTATCTCCACAGTCTCTATAATGCGCTCATCAAGGTTAAGCACTTTAATCTCAACGAAGTTGTACTTGCCGTTGCCATCTTTGAGGTGTAAGACAACTGTATAGCTGAGACGTTTGTTAGGGTCTACTGATACGTTGAAAGAAGAGATATATCCTTCCTCCACTTTAACCGGATCGTTGGCTGTAATTTTAACAGTAGAAATCTCACCTTCTACAGATGCCACACTAACTTGCGTTGAGGCAAGAAAAGCAAGTTTCATGTTCTTTGCTCCTGTATAGGGGACGGTGAGGGTATTGGTACCATAGTCTACCGTAACATCTTCAGGAATAACTGAGTTAACCTTGTCAAGGAAAATATCTTTACTTGTTGAAGGTACTGCACCGGCATTATTACCCTCTTCCCAGTCTTTCACTGTGAAAGCACTCTGTACGAAAGAATTGATGTTGGTGATTTGGAGGGTGTAGATTTTGTTACGCTCTACGGTGGGGAGAGTAGCTACGATATTGAGCGGAGAGTCGGCATATTCGCCGAGAATACGCACATTGACAGGACGGTTTGATTCAAAGAGTGAGAATACACCTGATTCCTGGCCGAAGAAGGGCTCGTCAAACTCGCGTGTGAGCGAAACAGTGGAACATTCCAGGATGGAATCCTGTGGAAAAACGAAAGTGGAAGCCGGAGCATCAGTAACGATAAGCTTATGCACCTTGACTGACTCGTCGATGTTGTTGGCGAAATCAATACGAGCTACACCACGCTTCATGGCAATCTCGACACGCCCTGCACGTAGGGTCTCCTCTGAGAAGTCGGTGGTGCCGGAGTAGAAGAGGGGAGCATACTGTGAGTCGGAGGAACAATCGACGGTGGAGAGGAGGAAATCAGCCTCTTTCACTCCCTCTTCAGGCGACAGCTGGATACCCCCTACACAGTAGACACGCGAAGTGCCGTTGGTGGGCAGTTCCACTGTCTCCGCATAGGGATCGGCGATGTCAGTGCGCATCAGGTAGTCCTCACCTTTGAAGTGGAATACGTTCACTTCCGACAATTTTTCACTCTCATCATCTGATGAGTTGAGATATGGTATCCCTATGAATTTGGGAACCACCACATCACCATCTCCCGTGCCGGAATTCCGACCGGAGTCGACCATGTCTGAACAAGCTGACAGCGGCAGGAGTGCCATTGTCGCGAGCCATGCGGTCGATGTCTTACAAAAATTTTTGTTCATGTAAAAAGTTAATGATGTTGGTTTAATTATTAATTGGGTTAGTTGTGTTAGTTTTAATTAGTTTTTAATATTAGTATAAATCTACTGATTTAAGGAGAGTAAGTTGTGATGTTAGTTTATTTGTCTGATAAGGAGAGGTTAGTTTTAAGCATTGTTTAATTAAGGAGAGGTTAGAAAGAAGTATAATTAATCATCTTGCGCAATCCGGAAGATTACTTTGGCTCCCGGAATTGGTCAACTGATAAATTTTAATCGCAAAGTTAAGAAAAATTTCATATACACACAACGTATTTTTTTGAAAAATATTTTCCCTTCTCTCTCTACTCCCGCTGCAATCCTGAAAAATCAATACTTCTCCATAGAGAGTCCGGTCAAAAAGAATACTGACAATTATACCGGAATATCAGAAAGGTTACAATGACAAACAATATGATTATAATAGGAAATGGCATTGGTGTAGCTACAGTTAAGTGTCCGGACTTCAGAAAATGGATAGAAGCTGTTATTGAATGTTTAAGACAGATGAATTGGAAGAGGTATATTGCTTTTATTGAAAGAAATAAGTGACGTGATACCCTAAGAATTCACAATGTGTTCATAGGGTATCACGTCACTTATTTTGGGAAGATCTTATCGCAGTGCCTCCACCTCTTCAGTGGTAAGAGGTATCTTCTTGCCAAGACGACGAGCGCCATCCTTAGTTATGAGATAATCCTCTTCGTTACGTATACCGCCGAAATCACGCCATTTGTCGAGTTCTTCATAATTTATGAAGTCCTTGAAGCGTCCTTCTCCTTTCCAAAGGTCGATGAGTTCGGGAATGAAGTAAACACCCGGCTCGATAGTGAGCACGAATCCCTCTTCAAGAGGTCTGCCGAGGCGCAGCGACTTGCGTCCGAACTGTGTGCTCTTCGGCTTTCCGTCATATCCTACGTATACTTCACCGAGGTTTTCCATATCGTGTACGTCAAGACCCATCATATGTCCCAATCCGCAGGGGAAGAACATAGCATGGGCACCTGCCTTGACAGCCTCTTTCGGATCACCCTTCATTATGCCGAGTCCTTTCAGCCCATCACATATGACCTCAGCTGATTTCTCATAAACATCTACGAAAGGCACTCCGGGACGAAGCATATCCACAGCTGCAAGGTGAGAGGCAACTTGAATATCATAGATCGTCTTCTGGCGTGGGGTGAAGGTCTTGTCTACGCAGATTGTGGACGACATATCACCTGCATAGCCCATCTGAGTCTCTGCACCGGCGTCAATGAGTACCATATCTCCCGGTTTAATGAGGTTGCCGTGATAATGGTTGTGGAGTGTCTGTCCGTTGATGGTGCATATGATAGGGAAGGAGAGGGGACAGTCGTTTGATTTAGCCACACCTTGTATTATGGATGCCAACTCATACTCGTGCATACCTGGGCGAAGCTGCTTCATAGCTTCGATATGCATATCTGCGGTCACGTCGCAGGCGCGTTCAATCTCCACAATCTCTTCGGGAGCCTTATGGTTACGCATATCCACAACGGCACGGATAAGGTCTACTGACGGTTGCTCTGTGCCGGGACGAACATCAAGAAGATTGAAAAGCTTAATGCTATGCTCGGGACGATATACGGGGAGGTAATGCACCTTCTGTCCGGCTGCACGTGCCTTGTCAAGGGTCGGACGCAGTTCGGCAGAGGGGAGAACAGTGTCCACACCTACTCTGTGAGCCTTTTCGTGTAGTGTGGGTTGGGTACCCATCCATACGATATGGTCTATGGTCAGTTCGTCGCCGAAGATGATTTCGCGGTTGTTGTCAACATCGATTATCGCGTTCAGTCCTGCGAAGGGCAGACCGAAATAATAGAGGAAAGTAGAATCCTGACGGTAAGGATAAGTGTTGTCTTCGTAGTTGCACCCCACTTCCTCATTGCCGAGAAGCAGGATAAGTCCGCTGCCTACACGCTCTTTGAGCTCCTGGCGACGCTTTACATAAATTTCTTTGTCAAACATAAATATAATCGTTTTTCGTGATGATACATCAGATGAAAAGGTAGACTATACTTCCTTTGAAATCCCCTTAAATCTGCATAGAAAGAATAATCCAAGACAAAATTAATTAAAATTGGGGAAAAATTAGGGGAGAATGGAAAATAATTACTAAATTTGCTCAGAATTTCGGATGATGTGCAATTTCATTAGGAGATTCGGAATTAAAACTAATCAACCCAAAAGATACGGTAATGGTATTGAAGACACGAGATAAGTTTATAGAGGTGGCAAGGCAGCTTTTCGCAAGGAAGGGTGTCGAAAACACTACTATGAACGATATCGCTTCAGCTTCAGACAAGGGGCGCCGTACAATCTATACCTATTTTCGCAGCAAGCGTGACATATTCAACGCTGTGATTGAAAGCGAAACCGACCAGCTGCTGACTCGTCTTCGCCTCATAGTGGCACGCGACACCTCTCCCGAGGAGAAGCTATTGGAATATGTGGAGTGTCGTTTTGAGACTATGAAGGAGATTGTTTCGAGAAACGGATCGCTCCGTGCCGGTTTTTTTCGTGATGTGAGGAAAGTGGATCGGGCACGTAAGGTAATCACCCGTAAGGAGACGGCAATGCTGCGTGAGATTCTTCAACAGGGTGTGGAGATGGGCGTGTTTAATATCCCTAACCTCAACCATTGTGCCGTGATCATCACGCAAGCCATCCACGGGCTTGACGTGCCTTATATACGCGACACCCTTTCTGACGAGGGTATCGACAAGGAGATGCTGAAGAAATACCTCTCCGACTTAATTCTTAACGGCATCAAAAATCGATGATGCCTGAAATAATTGACTGTAAAAAAAGCCAACATATGTATATAAACGCCATTGGGCATTATGTGCCATCAGGAAGAGTGACAAATGAGTATTTTGAGAGACTTAACGGCCTTGAGCCGGGATGGATTCTCCAACGCACCGGCATAACGAGCCGATCAAAGGCGGCTGCCGATGAGAACGTCGACACTATGGCAATTGATGCCGTTGAAAATGCTCTCCCGAAACTTCCTTACGACATCAAAGATGTTGACCTGATTGTAGGTGCATTCTATTCTGCTTATGACACTGTAGCCACTCCGGCTCATATAGTCCAACGACATTACGGCATACATGGTGCGAAAGCTGTGTATGCGTCGGCTGCCTGCTCTTCATTTATTAACGGTCTTGAAATCATTGAAGGTTATTTCGCTTCCGGCAAAGCCACTAAGGCATTGCTCCTGTGTCCTGAGCATAATACCTATTATAGCAATGAGAAAGACCATAAGGCAGGTCACCTTTGGGGTGATGCAGCCGTGGCTTATTTCATAAGTAAGGAGCGCCAAAGCGATAACGACATAAAGATTCTCGATATATTCACAGAGGGGCTTGGCGATATAGGCAAGGGACCCGACGGTGTGAAGCTCCGTCCGGGTGAAGACGGAATCTCTATGCCTGACGGACGCGATGTGTTTATCCACGCCTGTAAGTATATGATCTACGCTCTGCGTCATTCTCTGAAGAACACCGGACTGAAGATTGAGGATATAAATAAATTGATAACCCATCAGGCTAACAAGCGTATTGTGGCTCAAGTGGCTCATCAGCTTGATAAGCCGCTTGATGATTTCCTCAACAATATCGAGACTCTCGGCAACACCGGTTCCGCATCCTGTGCATTAGTCCTTGCGCAGAATCTTGACAAGTTTAAGAAAGGAGACAAGGTGGCTCTGATGGTGTTTGGCGGGGGCTATTCCTGCGGATGCTTCATTGTGGAATTCTAATCCTTTCCCTGCGTCCTCTCCTCTCAACCCTAAACCATAAACTATAAACCCTAAACCATAAACCAAGATAATGAAACTGCTTGAAGGAAAGACAGCCTTGATCACCGGAGCTGCACGTGGCATCGGAAAGGCTATTGCTCTTAAATTTGCTTCGGAGGGAGCTAACATCGCATTCACCGACCTTGTAATCGACGAGAACGGTGAGAAAACTAAAGAAGAGATTGAAGCTTATGGCGTGAAATGCAAGGCTTATGCTTCCAACGCCGCCAACTTTGAAGATACAGAAAAGGTGGTAAACGAGGTTAAGAACGATTTTGGCTCTATAGATATTCTCGTCAACAACGCCGGCATCACAAAGGATGGTCTTATGATGCGTATGTCGGAGGCTCAGTGGGATGCCGTGATAGCCGTAAACCTCAAATCAGCTTTCAACTTCATCCACGCTGTTCTCCCCATTATGATGCGTCAGCGTTCAGGCTCAATCATCAATATGGCGTCTGTTGTGGGCGTACACGGCAACGCAGGTCAGGCTAACTACGC
>CAMWIF010000016.1 GCA_947174225.1 uncultured Porphyromonadaceae bacterium
GGCTTGCGAGCACCTCGTTGCTGACATCAAGCTTGGGGGAGGCTAAGACACGGCGCTGCGCCGATGCACGGGCGAAAATGACCTGCTCTCCCTTTTCCTCAGCCACCGCTTTCACGGCGTTGTAGACATCTTCCTGAATCGGCTTCATAAGCGACTGGCGTTTCTTGTAAAGCTCACCTTCCGGTCCGAAATACTTATAGCGGAGATCGGTTGCCTCTTTCTCCTTAGCCACTATTTCCTCCTCGCGTTTCTTCTTCTGGTCGTCGGTGAGGAATACCATATCGCTCTGGTAATTCTTATACATGGTCTCAGCCTCCTGCGAAAGCTGGTTGACCTCTTTCTCCCAACGCTGCGACACCTGATTGAGCTGCTCGTTTGCCATCTCATAAGCAGGCACGTTACGCAGGATGTAATCCATATCTACCAGGGCGAATTTCTGCGCTGACATAACTCCGACGCCGCATAGGACGATAAGGAGTGAAAGTATGATCTTTTTCATATCTATTCTGTTTAGTGTTTTACTTATAGACACGTCTGGGACGCTAAAGTTTAAACGAATGACATGCAGATGAAGTTTAGCGGGCTACACGGCTTAGAATTCCTGACCGAGCACGAAGTGGAGCTGGCTGCCGCCGCGACGACCCCATACCTTGTCGAAACCGTAGCCCCAGTCGATACCGAGGAAGCCGAGCATCGAGAGATATAGACGCACACCCACACCGGCACTGCGCTTGAGGTTGAACGGTGAGAAGTCTTTCACCGAAGTCCAACAGTTACCTGCCTCGGCAAATGCAAGTGCATAGATGGTAGTCGCAGGCTGGAGCATGAAGGGGAAGTGGAGCTCCATACCGAAACGTCCGTAGGCATAGCCTTCGTAACCCCACGGAGTGAACTGGCCGTTCTCATAACCACGCATAGCCACGGTCTCTGTAGCATAGGTGTAGCTTCCCGACATACCGTCACCACCGAAGTAGAAGGTCTCAAACGGGGTCTTGAAGAATTTGTTCCAAGAGCCGAGGAGAGCAAAGTCGGCACGGGTCATCATCACGAGAGTCCACTGACCTTCCGGATCGGTAAGGGGAGTGTAGGTCTTGCTCTTGAAATTGACTTTCCAATACTCGATCCATTTGTAAAGCTCCTTTGCGGCAGCTTCACGGCTTTCGCTGTCAGTGTTGGTGCGCTGCGCCAGTTTTGAGAGCTGTTCCCAATTCTTATGCTTGGAGAAGAGCTTGGCAGGGGGAGTGAGCGTGAGGTTGACAGAGAATGTAGAACCGCGACGGGGATAAATCGGCTGGTCGATACTTGAACGAGACAGTGACAATCCGAGAGAGAGTGAATTGGAGACACCGTTGTTCATATAGTAAAGGTATTCCCAGTTTTTAAGATAATACCAGCGATAGGAGAGCATAGCCTGGAACTGGAAATAGTCGTCGGGCCAAGTGAGACGTGTACCGAATCCCGCGCTTACACCTGCCATCTGAAGCACCTTGTTGGGGTCGTAGGCATTTTCGAGGTAATAGCTGCTGTTATACCCCGTATTGTAGCTATAGGGATTGTAGTACATATTATAATAGCCACTGTTCCAATAGGAGTTGTTGTAGAAGCTGGAGTTGATACCTGTAGAGCGGCTATAATCGAGACTCACCGAGAGGGAGTTGGGGCGTTTGCCACCGAGCCACGGATCAAAGAAGGAGATGCTATAGCTCTGGTAGTATTTCGCATTGGTCTGCGCCGAGATAGAGAAGGTCTGTCCGTCGCCACGCGGAATGATGCCACGGTAAGAGCCGGGATTGAAGAGATTCTTTATCGAGAAGTTGGAGAAGGAGAGAGCCACCTGACCCGTGACACCGCTCTGACCCCAACCGAATGAGAGCTGCACCTTGTCGTTGGCTTTACTTTCAAGACCGAACACGATGTCTACAGTTCCGTTAGACTCATCAGGCTCCGGCTGGATGTCCATAGTCTCCGGGTTGAAGTGACCGGATGCCGCGATCTCACGCGCCGACTGCATAAGGTCGCGCTTTGAGAAGAGGTCGCCCGGACGTATGCGGAGGTCACGGCGTATAACCTTCTCGAAGAGCTGGTCGTTACCATTAATGATGACCTTGTTGATACGCGCCTGCGGACCCTCAATCACCCTCATCTGAAGGGCGATGCTGTCGCCTTTGATGTTCTCCTCGATGGGGACAAGAGAGAAGAAGAGGTAACCGTTGTCGAGGTAGAGGTTGCTTACGGCGTCGTCATCCTCACGGGTACGCTTCTCAAGTAGCTTCTGGTTGTATACCTCACCGGGATATATACCGAGAATCGCATTAAGAGCCTCAGTGGGATAAACAGTATTGCCTACCCAGTTAATGTCGCTGATATAGTACTTCTTTCCCTCTTCCACGTCGATATACACGTCCACTTCATTATCGTCGTAGCGCACTACGCTATCGGAGATAATACGTGCGTCGCGGTAACCCAACTCATTATATTTCTGAATGATCCGGTTTTTGTCGTCGGCATAGTCGGTGTCGACAAACTTCTTCTGCTTGAAGAGATTGAGAAGATTGCCGTTTTCGTTGGTCTTCTTCATGGCGTTCTTCACCTTACGGTCGGATAGCACCTCATTGCCGCCGATGTATATCTTATGGACTTTCACCTTATTGTGCCGGTCGACATTCACATCAAGGATAACATTATTTTCCTGCGACACGTCAGGCACCTGACGAATGTTTACCACAGCGTTCTTAAAACCTTTGGCACTGTAGTAATCCTTTATGATCTTTGTGGCACGTGCCACGATATTAGGCGTGATCTGCTGACCCGGCACCATTCCGAGGCGTTCGGTAATGTCTTTCTTCTCGCCGCTCTTAGCACCGTTGAATCTCATCTCCGACATACGCGGCTGCTGGCGGAGGTGTATGGTGAGCCACACCTTGTCGCCATAAATCTTGTCGGCGGTAATGTTCACTTTGGAATAGAGACCTTGGCGCCAAAGACGTTTTGTGGCATTGGTAAGCGCGTCGCCCGGCACTTCGACTCTTTCACCCACCGATAGACCCGAATTTGCCACGATGATATAATCGTCGACATGGCTTATACCCTCCACATTGATTCCTGCTATCTCGTAAGAGCGCGGTAGAGGGGAGTAGATTATGTCGGGATTATAGATGGTGTCGTTGGCCACAGCAGGGGCCTGGGCAAGACCGCTCAGTGAAGAGGCTCCTGCCATCAAAAATGAGATTAATGAAACCTTGATCAGATTATTCATTCTGAAAGAGTAGTTATTCGTTGTTCTGCACTTGCTCGCTTGTTTTGCCGAAACGTCGCTCGCGGTTCTGGAAATCGAGGATAGCATCCACATATTCTTCATTTGAAAAATCGGGCCATAACACGGGGGTGAAATACAGCTCGCTGTAAGCTATCTGCCAGAGTAGATAATTGGATATGCGTTCTTCTCCACCGGTGCGTATAAGGAGGTCGGGATCGGGAATACCTGCGGTGGTGAGATGGTTGGAAAACACCTGCTCCGAAATCTCGTCGGGGTTAATTTTTCCCTCAGCTGCCATACGTGCCAATTGGCGGGCAGCCTCGGTAATCTCCCATCTGGAGGAATAGCTGAGACACATGTTGAGCTGCAGCCCGGTGCAGTGTGCGGTGGTGTCGCGTGCGTAGAAGAGACGTTTACGCGGCTCTTCAGGGATGCGTTCTATATCGCCGAGCAGGTGGATACGCACATTGTTTTCCAGCAGCTCCGGCAGCTCACGTTCGATAGCCCAGCCAATGAGATACATCAACGTGTCGACCTCAGCTTGCGGACGATTCCAGTTTTCTGTGGAGAAGGCATAGAGCGTAAGATACTTGATGCCGAGGTCAGACGACATCTTTGTGACGCGATGCACGGTAGAGACTCCTTCGGCGTGTCCGTCGGAGCGTTCGAATCCTTGCCGTTTAGCCCAACGGCCATTACCGTCCATAATCATGGCGACATGCACCGGGATACGGTCTTTGTCGAGAGATTCTATTTTCTTCTGAAGTTCGTCCATTGTAGATCAGTCTTTGTAGTTGCATACGGCACAACGTTTGCTGAATTCGTAGCTCACGGTGAAGGTGAGGGTAGAATACCAGTCGGTGTTCTTCATGAAGGAGCTTTTTATTCCGGTGGGGTCATCGAGGGCAGAGCCGTCGAGACGGTCGGTGAAAGTCTTCTTCATCAGGAACTCGAGACCGAGGTTGAGTCGCCTGGATGGTTTATATTTTACTCCGAAGCCTACCGGGATATTGAGGGCAGCGCCAAAGTTTCCTCCGACGCTCCACGCCGTCACACCGAGTCCGGCTGTGATGTAAGGAGATAGTCTTTTCAGTTTCCGGTATGATTCTCCCATTCCATAGCTGAAGAAATTAAACTCAGCCAATTCTCCCAGTTCATAGAACGTGGTAGAGAATTTATAGGTACGGTCGTCGGGAAACACGTTGGTCATCTTAGCGGAATTGCCCGAAAGCGCACCGATATAGATGTTTGATTTGAAAGCCCAGCGAGGATTGGCGATATATCGGAGAAGCAGTTCCAAATCCCATGAGGGGGTGGTCCAGAGATTGGAAGTGTTGGCATCGCCAAGGTAGCCGGTCATTCCTAATCCTCCTCCCGCATCAAATCTATAGTCTTCCTGAGCGGATGCCCATAGCGCGGAGAGCGACAGGAGAATTGCAAGCAGATATGCTTTCATCAGAAGAGAGGTGTGAAAGCAAGTCGGGCCATTACGCCTCTCCAGATTGTGTCGGAGAGAGCGCCGTCAAGCTCATGTCCGCCGATGAGATAGATATAAGGGCACTCCCAGGTGATGTCGTAGCCGTCGATGGTATAGACCGGCTTAAGCCATCGTCCGGCTTTCGCTGAAGGAGTGGATTTCCAATAGTCTGTGATGTCGGCTGTGAGGGGGGTTGCCATTACCACACCGTCGGCTGCTTCAAGGTATGGTATGTAATCCGGCAGCTTCATGAGAGAGGAGCCGGGTCGCCAGGACACACCGTTGTCATAGGAGCAGTAGACTATATCGTTGAAGCTATCGTCGGCTTCACGTCCGCCAATCATGAACCATACATCCGCCTCATATGGTCTGAAGATGTCTCCCGGACGGCGGTTGTTGACGTAGCTCACTAAGACGGGGGATTTTATGGCAGGGGTGGGTAGGTCGTCTATGGTAGTCCATACGTTGCCGTCGAAAGCCCAGGTTGCGTTTGATAACGTCATATCCGGTTTCACGCCGCCCACGAAGAAGGCAGTAGGCATTTCCGACCATTCGCTTGACACTGAAACCAGGGTGCTTCTGCCGGAGATTGGAAATTCAGGATCCACAGCGGTATCGTTAATCTGTGGGTCGGCAGGATAATGACAGTGGAGAAGTCCATTGTCGGTCTGTTTCACACCTAATATGCAATCAAGATACGAACCTACTATGGTGAGCCATTTTTCATCTGTGGGCGTCCATTCGGCACCGTCCGCGGAGGTGTAGAGTGTGCCTGTGTCGTCAAGTAGCCAAAGGGCATCTGTGCCGGCGGTAAGCGACGCTATGTCGGGCACGAATGGCAGTGAAAGTTCACTCTTGTCCCAGACTCCCTTGAAAAGATCGGAAGAGGAGGCGAGTGTCAACTCCCCGTTGTTCTCCTCAATGATAGAGACCACTTTCTCTTTGAAAGCCACGGAGTGTTGTCTGGAGGGATTGCCGTAGCGCGAGGGGAGCTTGGCAACGGCAAGACGGTCCCACATCAGTGAATCGGGCTTCTGGTTATGTACGTTCACCTTCAGGCGATAGGTATATTCTGTCGTCTGATCATAAGCAGTGACTTTGAGGGATACATTTTTAGAGAAGTCGATACTATCGTTAGCATTCTTAAGATAATCGAAAGTCTGATCCTCCTTTCCGTCTTCGCTTACCACAATCTCTGCCTTCGACATAGTGGTCATAAAAGTGATCACAGGGATAAGTTTGGAGACTTTTGTGCCTAACGGCAGCGAGTCGGCATTGAAGATCACACCGTTGTTGAGGTCGATTGAGAAGAATACGGAGTCGAGGTCGGAGAGGATCTTGGTGTCAGCCTTAAGACTGAAACTCTTCACAGCCACAGTGGAGATAGTGACTGCAATTTCATCCGTATCCTTCGACTTTTCATTGCAAGAGGTAGCTGATCCGAGCAGCATCAGAGCTGCCGGAATCAACAGGGACGATTTTTTGAAAAGTGATTTTTTCACTATTGTTTACATTGGTTAGGGTGTGTACTGTAAGCCCGGTTGACTTCGGAGCCGGCAGGGCACACTTATTACAATCTGCAAAATTAGTATTTCTTGGTGAAATATTCAGCAGAAAACGCTCGTATTTTAACAAATAAGTGTTTTTTAGAGCTTTTTAACGTCTGAAAACGGTTATAACGTTCTCTCGGCACATCTCTCTGCTTACGGATTGCAAGCCGTCAGGAAGAATAGGAGCGGGCAGCCCCGCACCAAGCGTGACGGGCGCAGTCTCGATTCGTATCTCATCATATAACCCCTCCTTAATAAAACTTTTGAGCAATGTGGGCCCTCCCTCTACCATTATGGAGTTGATGCCTTGCCGGCGCACCTTCTCCATAAGCAAAGGGAGATTTTCATCGTGCTCACATTCAATCTTCACGGGATTCTGCCCTGCCCAAAGACGCACATCGAGGCGCGGACGGTCGATAAGGCGTGTGCGTGACCCTACCATAATGGCTTGGCTTCTGGCACGCTCCCGGTGCATCCACACTGATGAGAGGGCGTTGGAGAATTTCACCGGCTTCGGATTACCTTCGCTATCGAGGACTGCCATGAAGCCGTCGGCACTCTGCGCCCATTTAAGCTGTATCCAGGGTCGAGGATTGAGCTGTGCGGTCATGAAGCGGGCGTTGATATCGAGACATTCTTTCAGCAAGACATTTTCAATGACCTCGACTCCCGCCTCACGCAACATCTTGATTCCCCTGCCCGCTACGAGCGGGTTAGGATCCGGAGCGCCCACCACCACACGCGGTATGCCGGTCTCGATTATAAGTTTGGAGCATGGCGGTGTCTTGCCGTAGTGGGAGCATGGCTCGAGGGTCACGTAGATGGTGGCATCTTTCAGGAGATGGCGGTCTGCCTCTTTCACCGAGGCTATGGCGTTGACTTCGGCATGAGGACCGCCGTAGGTGCGGTGGAAGCCTTCACCGATAATACGTCCGTCGGCGACGACAACAGCCCCCACCATAGGGTTGGGGGCTGTTCTTCCTTCGCCGCCACGGGCAAGCTGGAGTGCCCGGCGCATATATTGTTCGTGCATGGCGAATGGGTATGGGTGATTATTTGCTTTCAAAACCTCTCAGACGCAGGATGGCGTGCGAGTCGGGTTTATGACCACGGAATTTCTCGAAGAGCACCATCGGATCTTCTGTGTCACCGCTCTCAAGGATATACTTCTTATATTTCTCGGCATTCTTCTTATCGAACACACCTTTCTCCTCAAACTGCTCCCAAGCATCTGCCTCAAGCACCTGGCTCCAGAGATAGGTGTAATAGCCGGAAGCATAGCCGTCGTCGGCGAAGATATGTTTGAAATATGGCGAGCGGTAACGGTAGGTGATTTCCTCCGGCATACCGATTTTCTCAGCGTATGCAGCTTCAAATTCGGGCACGTTGACATTGCTGCCGTCGGTCTGTCCCCAAGCGAGGTCGAGAAGTGCGGCTCCGGCAAGCTCGGTGGTCACGAAGCCCTGATTGAACTTTGAAGATGCGTTTAGCTTCTCTATCAGCTCGTCAGGAATCACCTCGCCTGTCTTGTAGTGGCGGGCATACTCTTTCAGAAGTTCGGGAGTCCAGGCGAAATGCTCGTTGAGCTGGGAACTCAGCTCAACATAGTCGCGGTCTACGTTTGTGCCGGCGATGGAGCGGTAGGGTGCCTGAGAGAGGATTGACTGGAGGGCGTGGCCGAATTCGTGGAAGGTCGTTTCAACCTCGTCTATGGTAAGGAGGGCAGGGGTGTCGCCTGCGGGGCGTGTGAAGTTGCCTATATTATATACGATAGGACGACGCTCGCCATCTTCATAGAGACCACAGCTCTGCATCTGCTCCATCCATGCGCCCTGGCGCTTCGAGGCACGGGGGAAATAATCGGTCATAAACACAGCCACATGGTCGCCGGTCTTGGCGTCCTGAACTTCGTAGACAGTCACCTCATCCATATATTTAGGAGCATCCGGCATCTCTACCATCTTTATGCCGTAAAGACGCTCGGCAGCGGAGAAAAGACCCTTGATAACATTGTCGAGAGCGAAATACTCGCGCACCTCATTCTCATCTATATCGTATTTCTGCTTTTTCACCTTCCCTGCGTAGTAGTAATAGTCCCAGGGTGCTATTTTGAAACCACCGTTTTCGGCATCCACGATAGCCTGCATGTCTGCCACTTCCTCGTGGCTACGCTTTACAGCCGGTTCAAATACCTGGAGAAGAAGATTGGTAGCAGCTTCGGGAGTCTTAGCCATAACGCGGGAGGTCATCATCTGCGCGAAGTTGTCGAAGCCCATAATCTTGGCTTTCTCGGCGCGTAGCTTTACAATCTGCTCGATTACGGGGTAATTGTTGTATTCACCGTAGGAAGCAAGATTGGTGTAGCCTTTGTAGATGGCTTCACGCAGACCTCGGTTTTCTGCATTCTGAAGCACGGGGAGACGACTTGGAGCCTGTAAAGTGAATACCCACAGTCCGTCGAGACCACGAGCCTTTGCCTCTTCGGCAGCTTGAGCTATTGACGATTCCGGCAATCCGGCGAGGTCAGCTTGGTCGTAGACTGTAACGAAGAAGTTATTAGTGGCGTTAAGGAGATTCTTGTTGAACTGGATGAATAGCTTGGAAAGCTCATCGTTAACCTTGATAAGCTCAGCTTTCTTCTCAGGAGAAAGGGCAGCTCCCTGCTCCTCAAACTGACGGTAGTATTTTTCTACCACGCGCTTCTGCACATCGGTTAGCCCGAGATGGTCACGGTTGTCGTAGACGGCTTTCACTCTTTGAAAGAGCTGCTCGTTGAGATTAACCTGATTGGAAGCCTCGTTGAGAAGGGGTATAGCTTCCTCAGCCATAGTGGCGAACTCATCTGTGGAGAGTGCGCTGTCGTAGTGGTAGAACACGTTTGCCACACGGTCGAGTATGGGCGAGAGGTTTTCGAGCGGCAGGATGGTGTTGTCGAAGTCGGGCAACGCGCGGTTGGCTGTGATTGCGAACAGATTCTGCTTCTGCTCCTCGATTCCGGCTTTGATAGCGGGGATGAAGTCAGAGGTCTTGATCTGCTCAAACGGAGGGATGTGATACTTGCCTGTGTAGGGGGTCAGAAATGGATTGGCGGTGTTGTCAGCCATAACTGTCGGGATTGAAGCGACGGAGAGCATAGCTATCGCCGCAAGTTTAAGAAATGGTTTCATATTTTAGTTTAGGGTTTATTTGGTGAATTCGAATTCTCCGATGAGGGGATAATGGTCGGAGGTGTTTATTTTGCCTACTTTCAAACTCAGGGCTTTCAGATTGCCCCGATAAAGCATCTGGTCAATATGAAAGTAGAACATATGCAGGTTATATGTCCAGGTGGGTCCGAAATTGGTTTCGGCATATGCGTCGCGCATATCATCTCCTTTAATGAGGTTGTATGCCCACGAGGCAGGGACATCGTTGAAGTCGCCGCATACAATCAGAGGTGCGGAGGGACGTATCTCGTTGATTGCAGCCCTTAGTTCCTCGGCGTTTCCGGCACGTTGGATGAAAGCGTTTGAGAGCTTGGAGCGTATTGCGCCTTTTAGCTCCTTAACACTTGTCTTGGCTCCCCCTACGGTCTTCATATCTTTCATTACGTTTCTTTCCTGTTCGGAGAGATCGTAAGAATAGAGATGAACCATTGCAATGTCGAGCTTATTCCCTCCGGGGAAGTGTACCTTGAAGAAATCGAATCGGTGATGTCCCGTCTGGCTCACGTAGGATAACCCTGTGCGGTCGACAGGATATTTCGACATAATCTTAATGTCGGTAGAGGAGAGTCCGGCACGGAAAGGATAGATTCTTATCAGACTGTCAATCTGGGTGGGCGTGGCTTTTTTCAGTTCTGCTGAACTGAAGTTGTTAAGTTCCGCCATACATATTATATCGGCTCCCGATTCAATCATATACTCTACGGCACGGTTGCCCGGATAGTCGGATTTACGGATGTCGTCGGTGTGGAGCACGTTCCAGGAGATTATTTTGAAAGTCTGTTTACCTGGAGTCGGGGCTTTCGATGTGTTGAGGGGGAAAGCAAGAGCGAGTGGTCCGGAGCACGCTACGATGGTCAGCACACCGAGTGCCGAGAAGATGAAACGTTGGGAACACACCCAATATATTATCAACAGACCGGAAAGTATAGCCAGCCAAGGGAGAGCAAGGCATAGCACGGCGGGAATGGTAAGGAAATCAGGATTTACCTTACCTCCATAAGCCGATATGATAGTCAGAAGCCACACGACAATGGAGACAATACGCATTGCCATACGGAACATCGGAGTAATGACAGGAAGTTTCATTTCAAATTATTTTTTATCAAGTCGCTGAGACAGCAGATTGAGTTCGTTTCGTTCTCCGGCGGTGAGTGAGGAATAGCCGGAGAGTCTGATCTTATCAAGAAGCTGGTCGAGGCGACCCTCGTCGTTGAGGCGGTTGGCAGCTGCCTCAGCCACTGCCTTGCCGTTGCGGCGCACATGAATCCTTACTTTTCTCTGTGGTGCATGGGCAGGGGAGGATGTGGCAGCGCGTGGATGCTTTGCGAGGTGTCGGGTTGTAGCCAATGCAAACAATGCTCCGAATATCACGCCCCCGATATGAGCGCTTTGAGCCGCTCCCGAGCCACCGTTGAGTCCTAAGAAGGTGAGGACCATACATCCCAGGGCAACCCATTTGAGCTGCACAGAGCCAATCAGGAACAGTCGCACTTCCCGACGCGGTGACCAGATTGCCACTGCTGTCATTATTGCCAACACTGCAGCCGAGGCGCCGCATAGATACCCTCCCGGCACCACAGAGTCGGGCCAGATAAGGTTGACACCTACATAGAGTAAGGCTCCTGCAAACCCGCCTCCCGCATAAAGCAGCAGACGTTGCTTCTCAGAGACCTGAAAGGGTATGAACACCCCGAACCAAAATAGCCATAACACATTGAAGAGGAGATGGATAAAATCATATTGTATCACCATGTAGGTGAGCAGGGTCCATGGATGGAAAAGCACCACATCCGGGTTGGAGGATACACATAGCCAGGGCATTGTGAAATTGCCCTCAAGACCGAACTGCCTACCGATGAGTATAACTATCCAGACACCTAAGAAGATGAGGATGTTGCTCCCGATAAGCCCGGCAAGAACGCTTGAACCGCCACAGTAGCGTTTGAATGACTTAATAAAATCCTCCACCGTAGAGTGTCCCTTTCTTTTTCCAATACAGTAGCAACACAAGGCCGAAAAGCATACCGCCAAGGTGAGCGAAGTGTGCCACCATATCTATTTCCGCCACACCCAAGAAGAACTCAAGCACACCGTAGAAAATCATCAGGTATTTTGCTTTTATAGGTATGGGGATAAACATAACATACATAGGACGGTCGGGGAAGACCATCGCGAATCCCATTATGACACCGAACACCGCGCCCGAAGCACCGATTGTGATAAGGCGGTTCTTCATTATTGCCATTGCCGAGAGAAGATCCGGATCACCCGTAGCCAATCCCCGGTTAACTATCTCACGCACGGTTTCGGAGGTCAGTCCATTCTGACGTGCAAGGAAACTGAGGTAATCGTTCATCCAAGTGAGGCACCAGACTAATTCCTGGACGAGAGCCGCGCCTACACCGCAAACGAAATAGAAGATGAAGAAGCGTTTTGATCCCCATACCCGCTCAAGAATCACACCGAACATAAGCAGGGTGAACATATTGAACAGCACATGCAGAGGAGTCGACTCAGCGTGAATGAACAGATAGGTGATCACCTGAACCGGATTAAATTCGGAGGCAGCCACATAATGCAGGCCAAGGTGATGCACTATGAACGAGGCAAAGCGTGGGAACAGAGCCTCGGCAACCCATATTATGAGGTTGATGATGATTAAGTTTTTTGTGACCGGAGGAATGGATGCCACAAAACTGCTGAATCTATTTCCAGACATAGTTGAATATATTTGCAAATATGCTGCAAAATTAACAAAACTCTTTGATTATTTAGGGCTGAGGGGTGGTATATCTTGATAAAATAAGCTAAAAAAGTGAAAAAAGAACGGCCTTTATAAGCTTTTTAAAGAATATAGTTGTTGGAAAGAAGGGGGAGTTGGGTATAGGGTTTAGAGTTTAGGGTAATTTATTGGTTTGGGGTTTAGGAGGGTTTATGAGGATAAGGGGGAGGGATATAAGTAAGGTGAAATTAAAATTAAAATGAAATTATGAACAAGACGGAACTTGCGAATGAGATCGCAGAAAAAGCGGGATTAAATAAGGTGGCTGCCAAAGCTGCACTTGATGCGTGTCTGGTTGCCATAAGGGAAGCACTTGCCAACGATGATAAGGTACAATTGATTGGTTTCGGCACATTCTCAGTGACGGAGAAGCCTGAACGTGTAGGTATCAATCCACGCACTAAGGAAAAAATCACCATTGCAGCCCGAAGGACGGTTAAATTCAAGCCGGCTCCGGAGCTTGGCAATTGAGCGAAAGCCGAGGCAATGAATGTGTGAGGCTGTGAGTAGCGAGGATAGATGCGGATTATTGTTGACGTAGTGGGTGTTCAGTTTGTGATTTAATGGAAAATTTGCTAATTTTGCAGAGGTAAAATATCCATACGACAATGACAGTAGAAACCATTATCAGCAGGGCAGTGTCGAACGCCCTGAAAGAACTATATGGGATAGATGTGGCACCTGAAAAGATAGTGCCGCAGCAGACAAGGAAAGAGTTTGAGGGAAATCTCACAATTGTGGTATTCCCATGGCTTAAAGCGTCGCATAAGTCGCCGGAAGCTACGGGTGCCGAAATCGGTGAGTGGCTTGTTAAGAATGAGCCGGCTGTTGAGAAGTATAATGTGGTGAAAGGATTTCTTAACCTTTCCGTGAATCCTGCCTTCTGGCTCACGGTGCTTCATTCGATAGCTGAAGATCCGAATTACGGCATTAAGACTGCGGATGAGAATTCCGACCTTGTAATGGTGGAGTATTCCTCGCCCAACACCAACAAGCCTCTCCATTTAGGGCACGTGCGTAACAATCTCCTGGGTTATTCTCTTTCCTGTATCCTGGCAGCCAACGGTCATAAGGTTGTCAAGACCAACATTGTCAACGATCGTGGCATACATATCTGTAAGTCGATGCTGGCTTGGCAGAAATGGGGCGACGGCGTGACACCGGAATCGTCAGGTAAGAAAGGCGACCATCTGATCGGCGATTTCTATGTTGCTTTCGACAGGCATTATCGTGAGCAGGTGAAAGAGCTGATGGAGAAGGAGAACATGACGGAGGACGAGGCTAAGGCGAATGCTCCGCTTATGCTTGAGGCACGTGAGATGCTCCGTAAGTGGGAGGCGGGCGACCCTGAGGTGCGTGAATTGTGGAAGACAATGAACGGCTGGGTATACGACGGCTTCGATGAAACTTATAAGCGTCTTGGCGTGGACTTCGACAAGATATATTATGAGAGCGATACCTACCTCGAGGGTAAGGATCTTGTGCTCGGTGGTATAGAGAAGGGGATAATGTATCGTAAGGATGACGGTTCGGTATGGGCTGACCTCACAGGCGACGGTCTTGACCATAAGCTTCTGCTCCGTGCCGATGGAACCTCCGTATATATGACCCAGGACATAGGCACTGCCAAACTTCGTTATCAGGATTATCCCATAGATAAGATGATCTATGTGGTGGGCAACGAGCAGAACTATCATTTCCAGGTGCTCTCTCTGCTTTTGGATAAGCTCGGTTTCAAATGGGGAAAAGACCTTACCCATTTCTCTTACGGTATGGTTGAGCTTCCGGAAGGCAAGATGAAATCTCGCGAAGGTACGGTGGTTGATGCCGATGACCTTCTTGACAAGATGGTGGCTGATGCAAGTGAGATGTCTGCCGACCGTTTTGCAGATATGCCAGCCGAGGAGGCTGCCGAAGTAGCACGTATGGTGGGGTTGGGCGCGTTGAAGTATTTCCTCCTGAAAGTAGACCCGAAGAAGAATATGCTCTTCAATCCGAAAGAGTCGATAGACTTTAACGGCAATACAGGTCCGTTCCTCCAGTACACATATGCCCGTATCCGCTCAGTGCTCCGTAAAGCCGGTGGGGTAGATATGGATATGATGCCCAAGGCAGAGCCTAATGAGAAGGAGTCGACCCTTATCCAGAAAGTGGCAGACTTCAAGAGCGTTGTTGAGGAGGCGGGACGTAGCTATTCACCTGCATTGATAGCCAACTACTGCTACGACCTTGCTAAAGAATATAACCAGTTCTATCACGACTACTCGATCCTGAAAGAGGAGAATGAGGATGTGAAGCAGCTGCGTTTGCTTCTGTCGGCAGTTGTGGCACGCACTCTGAAAGCCGGCGTTGGTCTGCTTGGTATGGAGATGCCCGAAAGAATGTAAATCATTCGTCTGTTGCTGTGGAATGTTCGATTTTTCGGAATTGTTCATAGCAAAAGGGTGTTTCAAGGATGAAATGCGGACGGCAAATAAACTTGGTGCGATATTTGTTGTCTATAGAGTAGTTACGGTTCCATTATTAAGCTATACGATTGAAATGATGGCTGAGGCAATCGGCTAAAATGATGGCTGTAACAAATGGAAATAAAAAGAAATCAAACAAACTAAAACGATATGGATTACAGAAATTCAAACGTAACGCCTCCTCCCTACTACGGGCAGGGTGCAGTGGTCAGCCAGACCAACTCAGTGATGAAGCGCGTCTATGTGCGTATGTTCATCGGTCTTCTCATCTCCGCTTTCTGTGCGCTCGGTGTGGCGTCAAGTCCTGCGGCTATCAGCTTCATCTTCGGAAGCAAGATAGTGTTCTGGGGTCTTTTCATAGCAATGCTCGCTATGGCATGGATTCTTCCGGCACGTATGACCCGTATGTCTACGGGAGCATGTCTGGGACTGTTCTGCTTATTCTCAGCTATTATGGGAGTATGGTTGGCACCTATTTTCTTGGTTTACCGTATGGGTACCATTGTGTATACCTTCTTCATCACTGCGGGCACATTCGGTGCGATGTCGGTATACGGCTACTTCACTAAGTCAGACCTCTCGAAGATGGGCACTTACCTGATTATGGCTCTTTTCGGTCTTATAATCGCCAGTGTTGTCAATATCTTCTGGGCAAACAGCACGATGGAGTGGGTGATCTCAATCTTCGGTGTGTTGATTTTCACAGGTCTTACCGCTTGGGATACTCAGCAAGTTAAGCGTCTTGCAGCTGCCAACCTTGATCCGGCACTTGCCGACAAGCTTGCTACAATGGGTGCTCTTAACCTTTACCTTGACTTCATCAACCTGTTCCTCTTCCTTCTCCGTATATTCGGTGGAAGCCGCGATTGATGAAATGATTCCTGAATTTGGCTTAATTACATTATTTGTAATATAAAAAATGCGGCTGCCGCTGTTGATTCGGCAGACGCATTTTTCGATTGTAAGCTTGTGGTCGATGCAGCCGAGGATGGTCAGAGAAGACTACGAAGCTGGAGGAGGACCAAGGCAAGTCCGAGTGCATAAATTGCAGAGATGGCAAGTCGGTTGCCAATGAGATTGGATTTTTGTTCTTCTTCTGTTTTCATACTTTTGTTTTTAGGCGTCGGGTCCGCGAGCGACCCGACGCGAGGTTAAAG
>CAMWIF010000017.1 GCA_947174225.1 uncultured Porphyromonadaceae bacterium
TGTCGTAGTCTTCTTCACTCACAAATATTTTTCCTCCAAAGCAGAAAGGGGATATGCTATGGCCGGGAATAACTGTAAGTTTGAGTCCTTTACTTACAACCTCACGTCCTCTTATTTTGAGCCGATATATTTTTGCAAAGCCGTAGAGAGTATGAAGAAGCAAGATTATCATACCAACCAAGAGGATTATGGCTATAATCCTATACACATAAGGGGGCTCAACGGCAATAGTGGCGACAAAATTCCGGTTTAAGGTGCTGACCCCCGATTGTATGGTATTGACGGAGTTATCGGCGGAGGGATACCTGAGGTTGAATATTGGAAGAGATAAAGCAGCAATATATGTGCCTATCAATGCCCAACGCCGGAGAGACGCTCCTTTTATACGTGACAAGACCAGCATATAGATTGAAAAGATAACCGTGAGTAGCACGGCACTTTTCAAGGAGAATACCAAAAGATGTCCCATATCATTTCTTTTTTTCGATTATGTCGATACACTCCTTTATCTCCTCTTCGGTAAGTTCCTTTTCCTCCACCAAGGCAGACACCATACTTTTCAGGCTATTGTTAAAATAGTTTTTAAGCATATTCAGAAGAGTGGATTTACGGTAGAGGTCTTTCTCCAAAAGGGTGTGGTAGCGGAAGGAACCTCCCTCTTTCTCGTGCCCTACATAGCCTTTCTTCTCCAGCACCCTTATCACAGTAGAAACTGTGTTGATGTGGGGTTTAGGCTCCGGACAGTATTCGAGCACTTCTTTAACTAAAAGATTGCCGTGGTCCCAGAATATTTTCATAATCTCCTCCTCCTTTGCGGTGAGTTGAGGACGTTTGTCATTGGTTGGTCTCATAATGTACGTTTTTTATTTGAACTATGGGCTATTGAAGTTAGGGTAAAATAATACCTTCACATCTTCCGATGCAAAGGTACAACTATTTTTGTAGTTGACAAAATTAATTCAACTATTTTTGTAGTTAAAATTTTAAAATATTATTTTTCGGTAAATTTCACATACCGGGAAAGCTCTTTATACCATCGGAGACTTAGAAGAGCTTAAGCTCTTGGTAGAGACGATGGACGGGGAGACCCATTACGTTGTGGTAGCTACCTTTGATACCACTGACGGCTACAGCTCCAATCCATTCCTGTATGCCGTAGGCTCCGGCTTTGTCGAATGGCTGGAAATTATCAACGTAATAGTCAATCTCCTCGTCGGTGAGCGGTCCGAAGGTTACTTCGGTGACTGTTGTGAAGGAGGTGCGACGGTCTTGGGTTGTGACAGTGACACCGGTAGCGACTTTGTGGATCTTGTCTGCCAAGAACCGGAGCATCTCTTTGGCTTCCTTTGCATCCTTGGGTTTGCCGAGGATACGGTCTTCACATATCACCATAGTGTCTGCTGTTATAACCAATTCGTTGTCGTTGATTATCTTTTGGAAGGCATCCGCTTTCTTTTCCGAGACAAACTGAGGCACATCAATGCGTGGTACACTGTCAGGGAAGCTTTCATCAATGCCACCCAAAGTTACTACGTGGAAAGGAACCCTGAGTTGTTGCAGCAGTTCGCGACGACGGGGTGATTTGCTTGCAAGGAGTATCTTATATTTATCTAAGTTGGTCAACATATCTTCTAAAATATAATTGTTTGAATTTAATCCGGTTACTACTCACTACCATCCGAAAGCTTCGGCATCGGTGAGCCAGTTGTCTTGTACTTTCATAACTTGTTCGAGGATGTCACGCGCACATCCATAACCACCGGAGAATTTGGAAATGTATATAGCCGTTTCCTTCGCTTCCCAGCAGGCATCATAGGGAGCGCAGGGGAGACCCACGTTGCGCATACAAGGCAAATCAGGGATGTCGTCACCCATAAACACCACCTCTTCGGGTTGCAACCCCTCCCGCTCCATCCAATCCTTTAGGATTGGCAGTTTCTTGGAGGCATTAAGGTGGATTTCTTTTATACCTAAGGATGAGAAACGCTTGTAGATCGGTTCCCCTTTTCCTCCTGAGATTATGGCTATCTTATAGCCTTTCTTTACGGCTAACTGCAAGGCGTAGCCATCTTTCACATTAGCCATACGACGCGGATAGCCATCCTCTCCCAAAGGTATGGTGGAGGGGGAAAGTACACCGTCAACGTCGAAAGCAAATGCCTTTATTTTCTTCAAATCATATTCTACCACTGTGATTTCTATAAATTATTGGGTTGATTTCAGAAACATACACTTACACCGATGAATTACCGAAAACTCGCTCGACTTAGCAAAAGCCCGATTGGTGGTTTTCAGTAATCCATCTTTATTAAGAACAAATATAGGAGGCTTTGTATTGAGTCACTGCTCAAGTTCTTTTCTCAGAATCTTCTCAAAAGGCACTCATATTTTTTATCGTGAGCCGGTTGAGGATTTCTCTACGGAGGCATCCGCATTTATGAGTTTACGCGCTCCGCGTTTCTGGCGTCCCCATTGCAGGTTGTAGCTGATGGATATGTAGGGCATACGCATATTCAGGCGCATATGCTGTTCATTCGTATTCCATTTGCTCATCATCTTCGAGCCTTGGTCATACTTGCCGAAGGGCATAATCATACCGGCTCCAAATTCCCAGTCTTTCCAGTTGTAGGTGAGGTCGATTATAGAGATGTCTTCTCCCCACGATATTTTCTCGCCCCAAAGATCACGCTTGGCTTTAACATACTGTATGCCCAATGTGAAGCCCCAGTGAGATACCATAGCGTTGACATTGCCGTTCCAGCAATGGTTGTAGAGGGTATAGCCTGTACCTTTCATACGTTCAGCTGTATATTGCAGTGTGCCGGCAACAATGACCCAAGAGGGTATCACCTCAATCTGGGGAGAAATCCAAACATTCACATTCTGGAAACCTTTGCTGTTCTCATAGCTTGTGATGAGTCTTTCTCCTTCCCACGAAAGATAGGGGGTGATTCCGTTGGGGCTGGAGAAGCCTCTCACTCCGAATGACCCGTTTACTCGCGGCAGGTTATAGCTATAACGCAAAGTAAGCATATACGAGGTGGAGGTTTTCAGGTTGGGATTGCCGACGCGCCACTGGAAGCCGTCAACCTGCTGGGGCACAATGTTTGTCTCGGCAAGGGAGGGTGTGCTCTGCCAAGATGTGAAGCTGAGTTGAAACTGGTTGCGGTAGTTGGGTGAGTAGGTTACGGTTGCTTGCGGACGGAGATTCCAGGAATCCTGACCCTGATTCGTCTCCTTGAATTTGAAGGAGGTGTATTGAGAGCCGAGTCCGGCAGTGAGCGTCACTTTGTTGATGCGCTGGTAATATTCCGCAAAGAAATAGAGCTTGTCCTGACGCTGGTGGAATACTTCACCGTCCAAATTCTCATATGTCGAGCGGTTACGGTTGGCTGAATATGACACTCCGGCTGTGAGGCGTGAGTTGTTCCAGTTCTTGATGTAGTCGGTTTCGAGAGCATAGACCTTGTTATTGTCTTTTATGTAGGTATGGATGTCGGATATGGTAACGCCGCTTTCAGGCATACTCTCGATGTAGTCGGAATAGGAGTGACCGAGATACATTTTCGCTCCGAAGTCAACCACCAATGTCTGCCTATGGGGAAAATGTTGCTCCCAATACGCTGAGAAAGAGGGTGTCCAGCCTTCCGAGCTTTTTGTATCAGACAGCTTTATGGGCTTGTCGCCGTTGCTGAAGGAGAGGAGACTGTTGTAATGGAATTTGTCGGAGAATGTGCCGTCGGCATTGAGCGAGACGTAGAAGATAGTGGTGTCGGGCTTCATATAGTTATAGGAGAGCCACCCGGAAGCCTGCGAGTTATTCAGTCTGCCCCCTTCGGGAGTCTCCACACGTGTCAGGGATTCACCGTCGGGATAGGTAAATGTCTCGATATAGTCACGGTAGGTCTTAATGTCTTGCGTAATCTTAGTCCTACCTCCGACGCTCCATTGCGAACGCCCCGAATTGAATTTTGCGTCGGCGAAATAATTGCCGAAGGTTTGATTCAGGACCGGACGTGCCTGTAGCATCAAGGAGCCTCCGAGAGTGGGATTTGCCACTATGAAATTGAGCACATAGGTTGCACCGTTATAGCGCAGTCCGGGATTGTCAATCCATTCCACACGCTTGACGGTTTCGGGCGAAAGAGCCTTTACCTGAGTCATTGTGGCTGTCCTTCCGTTGATGCGGAGCTGGACATCTTGACCGGAGGCTTGTATAGAGCCGAGGGCATCATTGACGGAGAGTGAGGGGATCATCAGATTCCGCAGGAGCTGCACTCCATTCTTTGAATTGTCTACCGCACTCTTGGAGGGATGGTAGACATCCATATCAGCCTTACGGATAACTTTGGGTGCTTCGATAACGATTTCGTCAAGCTCCTGAGTGGCGATGGAATCGCCGATTTCCTGTGCTGATGCGATAGCGGAGACGATGATTGAGAGAGCCGCCATCATAATTCGATGTGTAATTTTCTTTGCCATTTTGCGATACGATTTTATTGATTTCATACCGCAAAATTATAGCTAAATCACTCTTAACACCAAATCTAAAAGTCTTAATATGGGATATGTAAATAGTTGATAATCAATATAGGATATTATTAAAAATCTAAATTTACCCCTTATTGACCTAAAAGTGGCTTAATCCGCGGCTTTCTGACGCAGAAAAGCCACGATGTCTTCCTTCTCCGGCACTCCAAGCTTCTTCCTTATGGCAGATTTACGCACATAGATTGAGGCGGTGGTTTGTGAAGAGATTACGCTGATCTCTTTAGTGGAGAACCCTGCCATCATAAGCACAATTATCTGTTCCTCCTTTTCAGTGAGTACGTCGCCAGAGGTCTTATGGAGGCGAGTGTAGAAACCGGAGTAGAGATTGTCGATTATATCGTAGACGTTGTTCCAGTTGACAAGGGAGGTATCTTTGCTGTCGATTGATGAGAGCTTTCGAAGCATCTCGCGGTTCTGTTCAGTGGGTGTCTCAGCCACCATCTTGATTATGCCGAGCTGCTGGAGCATAGCTCGCCGCAGGGTTTCATTTTGTGCTAAATTTGTCTCCGCAGCGTTTAGTTCGTCAACGAGCTTCTGCAACGTTTCGGCTTGCTCAGCCGCTTCCAATGCCTTGCGTTTCTTATTGAGTGCATACCATAGGAGACCACCGGAGATGAGGAGGGTGGCAAGAATGACGATGATTATTATTGCCGTCTGCTTTTCGCTGCGAGCTTTCAGAAGTAACCTTTTGTTTTCAATCTCCAAGGCACTTTTCTCAGCCTCGCGCTGTATGGCTTGTGTTCGGAGAATATTATTCTTCTGGGCATTGTTGATTTGAGCCATATTGATCAGGCTTATCTTACCTGTCTTCTGGTAATCGAAAAATGTGTTGAGTATATAAGCAAAACTGTTGTAATAGTTCTTTTCATTTTCCGAGATTGCTGCCGCACAACTGTCAGCTTTCGCCAATTCCTGCAAAGCTTTGTTGCGCTGCCCCATATTCAGGAGCGCCAATGATTTCCACATATGGATGTAGTGCTGGACTGAATTTCCGGGTGCCTGGGTCAAGAATCTATCCGCTAAATTAATGCACTCGCTATATCGTCCAAGTTCCTCTAAAACTCCAATCTTCTCATATTCATAGCTGAAGCGTGCGAGAGGAGCTTTTTCTGCCGTTGCCTTGTCGATAAGGTCATCTATTACAATAAGGGCTGAGTCAATGTTTGTGTATAGATAGCTAATGTATAACCAAGCTTTATACTGCTCTTGCCAAGCGGAGTCTTTGTCGATAGCCAAAAGTCGCTTTGTGGTTTGCCGGCTCTTGTGGTGGGTGCCGTAATCTCTTAGTCTTAAATAAACACTTTTACGCAAAGGAAACACCAGCAGAGAGTCAGGAACGTTTTTCAATGATGACAAGGAGTCGAGCAGGGAGAATGCACCTTGATTATCACCAATCCAATACTTATATGTTGCTAAAAGGGTACCGCTGCGAATATATCGCTTTAGGTTTTTCCCTTTGTAGAAGTCAAACGAATGACGTATCAGAGAATCTGACAGATTCGGGTGTCCCTGTCCGTTATGGGCTGATGCTATGACGTAATGATACTTTGCCTTTATGGAGTCAACGGTCAGCTCATTCGGTTCGATTACCTCAAGCATCGCTGTTGCGCTGTCCGGATTCTCGTCTATCAGCGCTTCTGCTTGGTCGATTATATCGTTAAAGTGTGATTGCGATCGCGAGCAAGCAAAAACGCAGATAATGGCTATTATGAATATCCAGTGTAATTTTCTCATTTTTTCCCTATTTTCAATTGTCGTCGATTGTCAAGTCCAGTTGGTAGCTGATGGGTTGGAGGAGTGTGCATGTGCCCATTGAGGTGGTGATAATTCCTGAATTAGGTTGGGTTGTATCAGCCGCATAGGTTACATTTAAAGTAGCATACGTTACTGAGAGTATGGAGGTGACGGTGGAGTAAGCAGGTATGTCGATAACGGCAACATCATCTATAGGGGTATTTACAGCGTTGAAGTGTGCGGTATTACCTAACGTTATCTCCACTTTATTTGTATCGTTTATTATCCATCCATTGCCATTCCAAAAGGGTACACTGATATTTCCCTCGGCACCTTGTACCCATTCCATACCTGGGAAAGGAGTAAAGTCAATTCTTGATGTATGGTCTTTATAGGGGTAAATCAATATGCGTTGCGGCTGTGAAGAATTATTGGTATAATGGTGAGGAATTTCTCGTTCAGTCTTTTGGCCGGTTACAGGATTCAGAGAGTCATAACCTAAATCGGTTATCTCTAAAGGTTTCCCGGGAGAGATATGAAAAGTTATGTATTGGGTTACGTGCTTATAGACTATACCAGCCCATACATCTAAATCGGCTGAATAGGTATTATCTAAGGCAGTGGCGGTAATCTCTTCACCATTGATGAGAAATTCCAATGCAAATCTTTCAGAATAATACATTATTTTCGCCACGTCCTCAATCTTATCAACAACTTCAATGGGTTCGTCATCCTTATCATAAAAAGCTGTATAAGCCCGCGTGTCGAAATTGTTGTCAAGCTTTATATTCTGGAGATTCTTTTTCTGTACTTTAAAGGAATAAGTACCTCCGTCGCCGTTAAGGAAAATTTCATCTTCCAGTTCGGGCAGCGGCTCTACAAATACTTCTTTATTGCAGCTTGCGAATACAGCAGTAAGAAGGAATATCGAAAATATTTTTGATAGGGTTTTCATTATTAACTGAAAAGGGGTTTTAAAGAAATTTGTGCAATAGTAGGGTAAAAGGAGGAGTAATTAATGATTAGACATAGTGGCTTACGAACTGTCATATCATAAACCGTCATATCATAAAGGTAAGGAGGGTAGATACTTTATAATCTGAAACCGACACCTAACATCAGATTCTGAGGATCTTCAAAGTTGGCGAGACGGTAGCCTACGTTTAAATAGATCTTATCAGTGATGAAGGTCTTTAGGGTAAGCGACTGGTAGAACCGCTTGTCCCCTTTAGGATTAATGACTTCATAGCCAAGTCCGGCGTTCAGGGTAAAAATTGGCATTGTAAATTCGGCATTGGCTGCCAATCCCACACTTATCTGCTTTTTGAAAGGAGGACGCACAAACCGTATTGTCTCTCCCGATGTACCTTCCACCCAATAAGATGCCAAGTCGGCGCTCTCATCCCATTGCATATCGAGAGTCGGACCTGCGGCAAACCAACGGTTGAATTTGCGTAGAGGTGAAAAACGCAGACCGACAACTCCGAATCTGCCGGGACAGACCTCCGGGTCGTATGGTTCGGGCAGACGTACAGCACGTTTTCTTGCTGCCGCGAAAGCCATGATGTCAAAAATCCATCTTTTGGCATTAGCTTCCTCACTGAGAGCGGAGGGGCAAGTTGCGGAAGGTTGTTGCGGATTGAACGTGTAGGCTATTCCTATTGTGGCTCCCAATGTATTGACTCCTGCGTTTGGCCAAGATGTGTTGCCGTTGGAGAAATGATTCCCTTCAACTCCTAATGCCAAACTCCATCTATCCGAGAGTGCATATTGCAGTTTGAGTCCCAACCCCATACGAGCTGTGACCTTGGTACTTACCGGGGCATTGTTGTCATCCGATTGGGAGTCGTAGGCTTTCCAACCGAATGCAGCTCCGAATTTCCATTCATAGCCGAGACTTAATCTATTATTGAAGGTTACGAAGGGAGCACCTTGATATGCGTGGAGCGACACAGGATGGTTGAGCAAATTGCCTGTGTGAAACTCCTGACATCAAATCCGATTCCTTGATATAACCCTTTATAGAGTAGACCTTGGCGACTCTCCGGATTGAATTTGAAACCGACACTCAATCCTCCGGCAAGGCTTGTGGTGATACGTTGGTCGAGTGAATTATGGCCTTTAAGGAAACTGTTGGTAGGCACTACGCCGGCTGGAGCAAATTCAGCCCCAACTCTCCATTCCGGCTTCATTTTGAATCCTGAAGGAATTGTGTCGGCGAAAATTGGTAATGTGCCGGTAGCTACACAAAATATTAATGTAGCTAAAATCTTTTGCCGGAGCCTACTTAATGGAGAGAAGCGATTCAACAGTTTTGGGTTCATTTATGATGGTATTATGGAAAGTTAGAGTATGGGGTAGCGTACATACAGCTCGCAAAAATACAGATTTTAATTGGTATAATAGATAAGTCTGTATAAAATCTCCTCCTATAAGAGATTTTATTAACATATATTTATGATAATGCTTTCAAATAAGGATTTTTTAACGTGAATTGAAGCCCCCTGCATCACTGCCGAGAGCTTCCGCACGAGTATCTGTTTATTTTCAGAATCGGTCTTTTTCGGTGTTGGCTGCCCCGCGCCCTTTGTAACGGGAACGTGAGGAATTGAAATTGTATCTTATAGTTAGGGACAGGTCGCGTGTATCGTAGAGCTTCTTGAAGGAGACTTGGCTTATCACGTTATAGTAGGTCGCTTCCTGACGCCACGTGTCGAAAACGTCGTTAAGCTGTAATTTTACACTCCAAGTGTCATTGGCGAAAGACTTGTAAACCCCAAGATTACATTGCCAATAAGATTTTAGACGGAAGTTGTCTCCGTCTCCGGAGGTTCTTGACGAGAAATCAAGATTCAGCCAAATATCCCAAGGAAGGTGAATGGCGTTGTTAATCCTGAAAATTCCTAATGGCTTATCTAACTTTATTATTCGGTCGACGTGTTTAATTTTAAAGTCTTGTGCTTCTATACCTGCCATAAAGGCTGGATGCCAGCAACTAAAGAATGTGGGTGAATAATTTATAAAAGCTCCAAAAGAACTGAACCTTGGCATATTTACCATTGTCAGTAAGGTGATGTCCGGATGATCCCCATACTCCGCTGCCTGCCACATAAAATAGTTTTTGGTCGATAAATATTGCAATTCTATAACAATGTCTTTCCAAGCCATATCGGCAGATAGATAATCCCGATAAATCGGTCTCAAATTCGGGTTGCCTGATTCATAGCTGTATCTATCTAAATATTTCACCGCAGAACTGAGCTGTTCGAAAGCGGGACGTGTAGTCTTGTGCATATAGGAGAGATTAGCTCTGACATTGCCAATAGGAAATGTTAGAGATGCGGAGGGCGCAAGGTTATGGTATTTACGACTTTCATCGTCGCTCAGTTTTCCAAACTGCCAATACTTGGAATCGGTGTATTCCCATCTCAACCCTGCGCTGACTGACACAGAACCAAATGACTGGTCGGTCTCAGCAAATAACGCGGAGGTAGTTTCACTGATTTTAATGTCGTTATCATTTATAAATTCGGTATTGCCGAAATATTTGTCGGTGCGGCGGATATTACTTATCTCTGTTCCGAATCGGAGGTTACCTTTCCAAACAGGTAGGGAGGCGATGAGGTTACCGGCAAGCAGGTGGTTGGCAACCTCATTGGTGGTTGAGAAAACTCGGTCTCCATTGACAGAAGAGATTTCCTCTTCTGCATTATGACGGTCGTTTATTTGCCAGAGGAAATCAAAATTAGCAGACAAGTTCCATTTTCCTATATTTCCGAAATAATAGGCATTGAAGAGGTGGTGACGGTTGTGAATATTGGCATCTGACTTGCTCGTAAGGGTCTCGGAGAATATATTATCAATGTAGCGGTCGGTTGATGAATGTCCTGTTGATGTTGAAGGTCTAAAAGAGAAATCATAGAAGAAGCCGAAATTATGAGAAGTGTTAGAATAATTCAAGCCGATCTTACCTTGATAGATCGGGTATTTGGCTAAATTCTCACCATCACTGTTTTGCTGTACGACACCCGATTTTAGGTATTGGACAGTGGTATTGGAAAATCCCGGACGTTCACGGTAATTTTCATAGTTCAACATTCCGAAAAGGTCGAATCCATTTCTACGCCAATTGAGATTTACCTGTTGAAACAGATAGGCAAAGTGCTTATACCCGACAGTGGTACGATCACTTAATGAGAAGCCTTCACCTACAGGGGCTATAGTAGTAATTCTGATTACTGAGTTGACAGTGGCAGCATATCTCGCTCCCGGATTAGTCACTACCTCTATGTTTTTTATCTGTGAGGAGGCAAGTTGATTGAGTTCTGAAAGATCGCGCACTTGTCGTCCGTTTATATATATGATAGGTGTGCCCTTACCTAGCACCTCGATTCCGGAGTCAGACTGAGTTACGAAAGGCATCTTGGCGAGCACGTCAAGCGCGGTGCCGGTATTGGCAAGATAAGTGCCGGATATGGCAACCTGTATGCCATCTTTTTTTAGCTTTGCCATAGGTCGGGATCCTGTCACAGTAATTTCTCCCAGAGTATGGAATAGTTGCTCTATCGAATCTGTAACGCTACTCTCGATTATAGTTGAATCGTTAGCCGTACACATTGCGGTTGCTTCGATGGAAGTGCCTGAAATAAGACAGAGCAGTAGCCCTGTCACTAAGTTCTTTAATGACATCATATTGTAAAAAGTATTTGATTATGACTTGTTTATAGACCGCCAACTATCGTCCAACCGCCTGAGTCGGTTTTCTGTAAGGCAATGTTATGACGTTGAACGGTGCCGTCTTTAAGTTCCAAAGTATAAGGGACGAAAATTGAGTTGTTAGCTCCGGATGTGAAAGATTGTCCTATTGAAATCAACTTTGAACCACTGAATCTCTTGCGATAAGCAGCATCAGATATATTCGGATGCACTATCTTACTCAGAATTGATTCATTCCAATCTGCGAAAGCATTGAGAATGGTTGTGGCAGCTTCCTCAGCAGTGAGATTTTTCAATCCTTCAAGCTGTTTTTCCATTTCGATAAACTGAATGTCTTCAGGCAGCAGGTAGATATTTCTTGGTTTCATATCATAAGTGATGTCGGAGATTTTCAATACCTCAATCTCACGTTTGCCGACCTTTATACTCACAGTGGCACTCACTAATCTCTTGGAATCCGCATCAATGATGTATTTCCGAATATTATCCGACTCAAAGATAGAGGTGTTGAGAGTGTAGGGATTCTCAAAATCACCTTCGGGATTGGCGTGAACAGTGAGAATGATATGCTTACCATCCTTTTTTACTGTAAATTCTGCGCCTTCTTTGTCAAGACAATTGGTTAGTTCTGTTTCAAGTATCTTCTGTGGCGACAGTAGATTTGCCATATATCCCAACACATTCTCATTATCGGAGTGTGATAGATGCCATCCTATATTCAACTCGGGAAGCCAAGTGTGTATATCCTTACCACTGCCTATTGCGATGCGACCACCTTTATCTATTCGCCATCTTAAAAGTGAATCCGTAGCCATAAGGTCGATGTGATGACCTACAAAATTCTCATTAATATCTATAAAACGGAAATTCTCTACAGGACGAGTTCTTATGTCAACAGTCATTTCGATATTCTCAGCTTTACTAAAAGCCTTTATGGCTTCAGTGAGTACTTCCTTTGCCGATATTCCCGATGGGAGTAACACAATGAGCAACACTGCCGCCACCGCGCTTAGACTTATTCCTCTGAACAGCCATTTTCGGACTGCTTGTTTCTTGGTTTCGCGTAAAAGTGTATGCCGCACTTTCAAACGAAGTTCGTCTGAGGCTTTTATATCACGGCGAGGTTTCAACAGCTCTTTTATTTCTCTGTAATCATCCATACTATCACCTTTTATTATTAATGAATAGTTTTCTCAACTTCTCCATCCCTGATTTGAATCGGGATTTGGCAGTTGATTGAGGTATGGAAAGGATGTGACTGATTTCAACGAAAGAGAGATTATCAATCACATTCATTCTGACTATATCTGATTCACGTGTCGGCAGGCTATCTAAGTAAGAATTGATACGGTCTGCCTCTTCTAAGTCAAGAATCTCATCCGTTTTGGTTTCGATGTCAATAGAATCAAGGGGAATCAAAGCTCTTTTTTCCGCTCTTGCCCTGTCAAGACACAGGTTGTGGACGATTCGGAAAAGATAAAGCCTGATGCTTTCCGGGTTTATTGACTTGGTGTCTTTTTCAAGAAATTTCAGGATGGCATCATAGACAAGATCCTCTGCTTCATTCTGATTGCCAAGACGATAATAGGCATAGCGAACAAGGTAGTCGAGATTGTCCTCTATGATTTGGCTTATGGCTTTGTTGTGCATATCAGTCTGTCGTTTCCCATTTCTACTATAAAAGACGAAATCTCGCCGAAATCGACGAGATTTAATTGTTAAAAAATGTAAACCTATATAGATTATATCCTAAAGAACCAATATGGATAGTATATCCTAAAGAACCAATAGGCTGATGTATAGTGTATGCTAAAGGAGCAATATGCTGAACAGAAGATTTAGTTGGCTGGCCATCCTCCCATCTCTTTGAGAATGTCAATCTTCGCAGTGCTGAGATTGTAGCTGCCCATTATGCCGGCACCACCTTCAATATTGGAGTAGATTTTCTCAGGCTCAAGCAAACCGAGCGACAGCAAGTTGCCTTTCAACCCACTCTCCTCATAGTCCATGGAAAGAACGCTTACAATATACTCGAAATAGGAGCGCGAGATTGAATAGAGATTGACCTTACGGGGCAGTCTCTCTATGTAATCTATAAAAGGGTCCTGGAGTACTTCCTTTACTGTTATTGTATAACGTTGCCCATCTATGCCCTTGTCGCAGAAGGGATAGCCGAAGACACCATCCGGCTTCCACCCGTTAATATCTTTGTTAACCATATCTGCCAATACTTTAAACACGTAGTCCGTTGTATAGTCCGGCTGTCCTATCACGGAGAACTCCCCGATGATTGCGTCATTTTCAATTGTAAGGAAATAGAAATTCTCCTTACCCGGTGTGTCCTGGAATGTTATCTTGTAGGTGAATCGATAATCATTGTCCCAATAGATATGGATAGGTCCTTCACCGGTCACCTCAATATCCTGAATGTCGACTTTATAAGGAATCGTATCATATGCACAAGCCACTTTCCCATCATTTTCTATTCTTATTCCAACAACCTCTCCCGGTTGAGGAGTGTGACTTGATAGATATAGACCCGACTTATCATCGAAAGCCATACTCTCCCAATCTCCGTATTGTATTGATACCTTAACATCCAGACCGGTTACAGGGTCAAATTTCACATGTGGGGTGGAGAAGAAGAAGGGGTGAGTCACCGAAATGCTGATAATGGAATCGGGGTTAAGGATAGAGTTGACCACCAGCATCTTCTCCACGTCAGGATTACGGTATTTATCAAGGTTCAGCTCCTGCTCACAAGAGACCATTGAAAATAAGAAAAGGTATGAGGAGAGGGTAAATAAGAACTTAAATCTATTCATAATTCAAAAGTTAAGTGTATAAGATACTGATGGAAGAATCGGAAGAAGACTGAAGGTATGGAATTTACGATAGCTGCCATCCCCTTTCCACTCTGTATCGACATAGTTCTTCACCACCGTAAAGGGATTAAGCCGCCAATAGGCATTATATAATCCGAAATCCCACTGATAGGAGAGCTTACCTTTAAGGTGCCCCTTGACACTCAGGTTAAGGTTCAGCCTATGGAATGAGGGTATCCTGACATTGTTGCGGTTTTCAAAATAATCCATTCCGTCATTACGCTTTCCCCAAGGGTCTAAGGTATTGATGAACGGCGCGTCCGGAAAGGATCTGTCCGGAGGGGCGATATTATACAACGCAAGTGTCAAGCAGTTGCCGGTCATGTAAGTCCAGTTACCGGTTAACTCCATGCGGTCGTTGATCTGCCAACCGAGATTGATATCGAGCTTATGACGGTTGTCGAACTTTGCCGGATATTTTTTCCCGGAGTTGATACCCGGTATCTTTCGCCAGTTCCACATCAAGCCATAAGCCACAGTCCAACTGATGCGCCCACATTTACCCTCTGTCTCCAGATCTAAGCCATACGCCCATCCCTTTCCATAAGCCAGCTTGTCATACCATGGAATATTTGTTGTGATATTGGAAGTGTTAGGCTTGAATTCTGCGATATTGCGCAGATCTTTCCACCATAATTCCCCTTTTAGATTGAAATCTTCTTTGAAAGTTTTGTAATAGCCTAAAGAATATATACCGCACACCAAAGGTTTTGCATGGGATGCTGTGGGCAGCCAAGCGTCAGAAGGGAGATAGATATAATTGGAGGAGACCTGCTGGGCATATTGCGCCACACGCGAGTAGCCGAGGCTCACATTTGACTCATACGGAAGGTTGAGTGTCATATTGACTCTCGGTTCCATATTCCAGTGGTTCAACTCTTTGCTTAGATAACGGTTTGCTCTCAGTCCTGCCGAACCTTGAACAACATCGGCTATATTCCAGTTAAACTGCGCGAATCCGGATAATAAGCCGTTTTTTGAATGGTTTGAAAAGGGAGTGATTACCGGTTGGGCGGTTATGCCGCTATATTTGACAATCGGATTCCCAACATTATAATCATACCAAGTCTGCTGTAATCCCGCTTCCCCTTCCAACCCGTGTAAAATAGGGAAATTAAAAGTTTCCTTCATGCTAATCTGAAGTACTGAGGGCTTAGTTTCTGTTATGGCAGTGAAGGATCCGGTATTACCGATAGCGTCCATGTTCTCTTCCTTGTCAGAAGCGAAAGCCTTTGACAGATAAGGCTGAATCTTTAGATTCCCTATGGGGAGAGATAGCTTGTAGTCGAGGGTGATACCCCAATTTCCCCACGACATTTTATTGAGGTCTCTCTGATATACCGACTTACTTTTTTTCGGATCAAAATGTTCATTTCCCAATTTGAAATTGTCTTTTCCATAGAAGAGCAGAAAAGAGATGTCGTTTCTTTTCCTGTCGGTCACACTGAGCTTTACCATCAGGTCAGTGAAATTATAGTGGAATATGATTTTCTTGCCCTCTGATTTTTTAGTTGTATTCAGTATGGCGAGGGCAGGTGTGGAGAACACATCAAACCAGGTGCGCCGCAAAGCGACTGATAGGGCAGAGGTGCCTTTTTTCAAGGGGGTAGTGAAATATACTTGTCCGCTTATCAAGCCTACGGAGAAGGTGCCTGAAGTGTTATAGTAGTCAGGGCTTTTTAAAGCCACATCTACAATGCTTGATGCCCGTTCTGAAAAGAGGGTTGGAAAATTACCTTTGTAAAAATCCACTTTGTCGATGGAATGGGTACTGAAAGTGGAGAATAACCCTCCGAAATGATATACGTTCAGGAGAGGAAGACCGTCAAGAAGGTATAGGTTTTGGTCGGTCTCTCCTCCACGAACATACAGACCTGCTAAGCCCTCTGTGCCTGACACAACACCCGAAGTGGACTGTAAAGCCTTTATAACATCATGCTCGCCAAGCAGTGCAGGACGTTTATTGATCTCGGCTCCTGATAGAGAGATGT
>CAMWIF010000018.1 GCA_947174225.1 uncultured Porphyromonadaceae bacterium
TTATGTTACAGAAAAATGTTTTAAATTTGTGTTTTGAAACATAAAATTAAATTTTTTCACTTTTCCTTCTTCTTGGAGAATCCGGTAAGAATTAGTCCGAAATCTAAATGATGAAACATATGCAAGGATTTGAGAGAAGAGGAAGGGTGACTTCAACTGACCATAACCACTTTTTGGACTGGCATGATTAAGAAGAGTACTCTTGAACATATAATTAGCGAAGACCTCTCAGATTTATGGAATGCTCTATCGCCGGAAGACAAGCGCATTGTCACCGACAACTTCACCATTCTTCATTACAAGAAGGGACAGATTATCTATGCTGAGCACGAGGAGCCGGAAAATTTATGGGTTCTTCTCAAAGGGAAAGTGAAGATGTATAAGAGCGGTGTCGGCGACCGTGTGCAGATTCTGCGTCTGTATCGTCCGGTGCAGTATTTTGGCTATCGGGCGTATTTCGCGAAAGAGAATTATGTGTCTTCGTGTGCGGCATTTGAGACATCCATACTCGGATGTATATCCATGAAGATAGTTGAGAAGCTGCTGCGCCGTAACAATGACTTGGCGATGTTTTTCATCCACGAGCTGTCGCGTAATTTGGGCGGTTCCGACACGAAGATTGTGAATCTCACGCAGAAGCATATACGAGGCCGTCTTGCCGAGGCACTTCTTCTTCTTGCCGACAATTACGGCTTGGAAGATGACGACGCTACATTGAAAATCTATATGAGCCGGGAGGATCTCGCCAATCTGTCGAATATGACCACCTCCAATGCTATCCGTACCCTCACCACTTTCATGTCGGAGAAGCTGATTTTGGTAGACGGACGCCGCATCAAGATCCTCAACGAGCCGATGCTCCGCAAAATCTCCAAGTTCGGCTAAAACAGTCAATATCCTCTCAAATGACGGAGCTTTCATCTTTGTGGAGTCTATGCAATTATGCAGTTCTACAAGTTGGTAGCTCCTTCACTTTTATACTTTCCCTTATAATATTATGGTGCTGACCCTTTCTATGGGAATTAAACCGAATCACCGTATACCGAAAAGCATAGTTACAATAAAGTGAGATCTTTCCACTAAAGAAAAAAGATTCTTTATTCTGTCGGTGTAGAAATCTCAGAAATTTTGTCTAAATTTGCAGGTACAAATCTTTTTTCTAAAATTCTGAATAGGGATAATAGGAAAGGGAGTTATTGCCAAGCGGACCACCGCAATTAAAATGTAAAAAAGCGTTATCTATACCGATTCTTCATATACATAAATTCTTGTATTTTTATGGGGTGAAAGGTTGATTAACAATAGAGACACATAGTTATGTAACACCCGATAAATAGACTGGCTTATTGATCATTTGCATATTTCAATGTGGATTTCTATGGTGACACTATAATTCCAAGTTAAATGTGAGAAAACTCTGTATATATGACGGTGACTGATACTGTCTCCTGCGCTTTTAATATTCACCTAACATTATGTGTTGCTGAGGGGAGCCAATGACACTATTCATCTAAATATGCGTAAGCTTTTATTGCCTTCACTGTTGCTGACAGTGTTTTTAGCCCATTCGAGACAAGTGTCTCCTGATGAGGCAAATGCCGTAGCTTCGGATTTTTTTCATACATCCGGAATACAAAGCACTCTTTCTGACAATCCTATGAAGCTGAAGAGGGTTGTCGACAGTTCCGGCGCCAATCCCTATTATGTGTTTAACGCTACCGATGGCAACGGCTTTGTAATCGTATCGGGTGATGACCGTGCGCCCCGTATTCTCGGTTACTCTACCCAAGGAGAATTTGAGGGTGCTAATATGCCTCCTCAGCTCAACGCACTGCTGACAAGTTATTCTGAGAGGCTGGACAATCTCCCCGATATGCCACATGCTTCGTGGAGCAATGTGCTGTCACGTTCCCAAGAAAATGAGGTGCTTTTGCCGACAGCCAACTGGGGACAAGGTTATCCTTACAACACTGATTGCCCGGTCATCGATGGCGAATCTACTCTGACCGGCTGCGTAGCCACAGCAATGGCTATCGTAATGAAATATCACAACTGGCCGGAGAGTTATGATTGGGCTGCTATGCCTATGAATACGGAAGAGGATCCTATCAATTTTGAAAATGGCAATGATATACCGGCTCTTGCAAAGATAATGCGTGATGCCGGTGAGGCCGTGTTTATGAATTATGGAGTGGAAGAGAGCGGTGCTTATCTTGATTGGATTGGTCATAGGCTTCAATCAGTTTTCCATTATTCTCCCGATTGCCAGTATATAGGTGGCGACCATTTTGACAAAGGTGAATGGGAACTAATGCTAAAGGGAAATCTTGACAAAGGTAATCCTGTGATTTACGATGGATATGGCAGCGGAGGGCACCATGCCTTTGTCCTCGACGGTTACAATAGCTCCAATATGTATCACGTCAACTGGGGCTGGAACGGAATGGATAATGGATACTATGCCCTTGATGTGCTTGAGCCGATGGAAGGCTGGGGCTTCTCGGAGTATAACGGTATGATTATGAATATCGAACCTGACCATAACCTAAGCGATTATTCGGAGTGCTTTACAGACTACGGCTATCTATGGGCTGTCGGTGCTAACCGGCAAGCTGCCGTCATGAATGTAAGTGTAGAGAATGTGAAGAAAGGTGAGCCTTTCCATCTTTTTAACTCAGCTCTTACTGTTACACCCGGATTTAAAGGTCAGATTGGAGTTGCTGTGGTGGATAGCGATAACAACATAAAGGAAGTGCTTAGGACAGTCTACTGCACAACTTTCGACCCCGGTACAGATACTGCATCTCCTCAGTGTGTTACTATGAGATTCTATAATCTTATACCTACATGTGATATTGCTCCTACTGATCGGTTGCAGTTTGTTTCTAAACATGACAACGATGACAATTATAAGTTCATATTAGGTACAATGGAGTGGCCCTCTTCAAAATCTGTGACAGGCAATAAGCCGGAACTCAGTACAGTCGTATTCAACATTGCAGAGGGCGCGAAATGTAGCTATATTATAGAGGAATCAGATCTGCCGTATATGGAGCTGCCTACTGGTATTACCGAGGTGCCTACTTATGTCGGTGCATCGTTTAGTATATTTCCCCAGAAAGAGAATCCGGATTCAGAAAATCCTCTTCACCTTGCAATACATGGAAATCTGTTTGGCGGCAACGATGAATACTGGACAGGCCATGACCCTTCGGGGTATCCATTGATGGTATATGGAGAGAAATATGAGGTGAATCTATCTATGCTTGATCTTAAAGATGAGGCTGTTCATCTTGATGAGGCTGGCACCTTGCAGGATAAGTTGGCGAATGTTGATGGTTTAAATGTCGGCAGCCTGACTATCAGTGGAAAAATGAATGCGCTTGATTTCTGGTATATCAGAGACAATTGTCTCAGTATACAATCCCTCGACCTGAAGGATGTGGAAATAGAGGAAGTTACTGCCGGCGACGGTAAAGATGTACCCGACGATATGACTCATCCGGCAAATACAATTCCGTATCGTGCTTTGCCGGGCTTGGTTAATCTTGAGAATCTTATACTTCCCGAGACTCTGACAGCTATAGAGGGCTTTTCGCTTATGTCTATGAAGCTGACCTCAATCAGTATTCCTGTCGGTGTGAAAACCATCGGGCGTGATGCTTTCTGGAACAATGGGAATCTTCAGGCAGTGGAGGTATGCAATCCTGAGCCTCCGGTTTTTGACTATACTCCCTTTGACGACACTTTGTGTCCGGCAAACGGTGTCCTATTTGTGCCGGAGGGAAGTGTGCAGTTGTATAAGGAGGCTGAGATATGGCAGGATTTCAATAAAATCATAGAGGGATCGATGCCGAATCCTTTGAAAACAGAAATTACTATTGACAATCTTGTATACGAATGTTACATAGATGAAGCCAAGGTTGTTGGATATGTAGGTGAGCCGGTTAATGTGATTATTCCTGAAACGATCACCTCCGATGGCACTACCTATTATACTGTTACCGCTATAAAAGAGGAATGCTTCAATACGTGTTCTACCCTTGAGAGTCTGGAAATGCCTAATTCTATCTCTGAAATAGGATACTATTGTTTCAATTCCTGTGAGAATCTGGAATCAGTGAAGCTAAGTTCCAATATAACAGATTTGCCTTACGGATTATTCAGATATTGCTCTAATCTTAAAGAGTTTGAGATTACTCCCAATATAAAGTATATTGGCGATGGCGCTCTTTACGGTACAGGTATAAGTAAAATGTTTATTCCTAAGACATTTATCCCGGATCCTTATTCTCGTCCTTTTGGAAGGAACACAAATCTTGAGAATTTTGAGGTAGAGGAGGGGCATGAATATTATAAGGAGGTCGATGGTATCCTATATAGGATTGCCGGTGACGGACTTGTCCTTGAGTCTGTGCCGGGAGCCAAGTCAGGAATTATCTCCATAATACCGGAGTGTACAGAATTATTTAGAGAATCTTTCTCCGGTGTGCATAATGTCACTGATCTTATCTTGAATGAGGGATTGCAGACAATCGACCAGTATGCTGTGTGGGGCAATGATCATCTGCAGCATATCACCATTCCTGCGGGTGTAACTATACAGGAATGGGCTTTCTTCGACAATATTGAACTTGAGTCTGTGACTTTCCATGGTAACCCTACCACATTCTCTAATATTTTTGCTTATTGTCCGTTCCTGAAATATATCTATGTGACAGCTGAGGAGGAATCGGTTAAGCTTGACGGTCTCTTTGGTGATGAATACGAAAATCTGGAATTTTATAATTCTTCAGTAGATAAAAAGTTCGAGTATTCAGGAGCACAGACGATTTTCGTTCCGGGCGCTTGTTCAGATAGATATAGTGGGATTGACAATACGGATATAGTAGAGATGTGGACCTACCGGATCAATCGAAATAATAACTGTATAGCTATTTCTCCCAATGTAGAAGACATTGAGATTAAAGAAGTGACTATCAATGGTCATGTTGCTACCCCTGAAAATAATATCTATAAGATTATAGATGAGACTGCTAAGGGTAGTGAGACGATTGATTCTGAATCTTATCCTACTACTGACCTTGATGTCAAGGTTGAGTATGTGCTGCACGGACATCAGGTTATGGTGACACACTATTCTCCGGTGTTTAATGCCACAATTCCTGATTCAGATGTTTCCGGTGTTGAGGATTTGTCTATTGAGAAGTCAGAGGTGATTGACGTTTATGGTCTCGACGGCTCAGTTGTTGTAAAGAATGGTAATCCGTCTGCTCTTCAGAAGCTTATACCGGGTGTATATGTCATACGTCAGGGTAGTAAGACTATGAAAGTTGCTGTAGGAAAATAATATCTTTAACTAAATAAATCGGCTGCATCAAATTATTGAGATTTGATGCAGCCGGTTTATTTATCCAATAAGTCAAGTTTATTATTCGGCGTTGTTTTTGAGCCAGTCGGTTCTTACCTTGTCGGGAAGATGGGTAACTTTGAAGTCGGAGAAGGTGGCTTTGAAGCCGTTGCCGTCAGGACAGGCTGCAAACATACCGATCTTTATCGGTGTGTTGGCTGCCATCCAAGCGTTGCGCATCATATGATATTCCTTATCGTCGAAAGAATAGAATATCTCAATGGCATCAAGACGACGTACTGCCTTGATCCAGATGGCATCCACCGGACGGTCGAGCGCTATCACACTCCAGTCGGAAGTGGTGTGGGTCACAACAGTACTGAGATTATATTTACCATCTACGAATTCGATACCGGTCTTAATGTAGTTCTCGTGATCTATACGAATCATCATGCCGGCTTGGTCGAATCTTACCTTGTAGTCACCTGTGATTTTCACCTTTGCCTCAAACTCACCGCCGTATTCAGCGTAGTAGAAGGGTGCGTCGTCCACAGTGAAGCCGTAGTGGGAGATACGCCAATAGTCGCTTTTAGGGGTCACGTCCATAGTCAGGCTCTTTCCGGAGATACTCCAGTTGTCAGGTTCGTTAAACCAGTTCATCTTTTCCAATGTCTGTGCTCCGGCATACTGGGCAAAAGAGGCAGCTACAAGTGCCAACGCTATATTCTTAATCTTAATCTTCATAAAATATAGATATGATTTCTAAAATATTGATACTGCAAAGTTAAATAGCTTTTATGAAGTATGCAATAGAGATAATTAGTTTAGTTGAAGCAAAAACTTAAAAATATACTTTGAATGAGGTGACGAAGAAAAATTTATACTACAATATAGAGGAATGAAAAAGGGAAAAGAGGCTATGAAGGTGAATTTGGTTCACTCCATAGCCTCTCGATTGATTTATTCTGTTTGGAACGAAGAATTATTTCTTAGGTTTACGACCCGGTTTTGCCTTTTCAGCTGCGGGCTTGCGACCGCGTTTCTTGGGAGCCGGGATGTCAGCCGGTGCCTCTTCTGCCTTGGGAGCCTCTGCCTTAGCAGCTTTAGCTTTGGGAGCCTTGGTTTTGGCAGGAGCCTCTTCCTTAGCTGGCTCGGCAGGAGCCTCTTCTGCTTTGGGAGCCTCAGGTGTCTCTGCGGGGGCTTCATCCTTGGCTGCCTCGGCAGGCGACTCTACATCGGCTTTCTCTGCAATCTCTATAAGTTCCTCTTTGGGAGCGTGAGTGGAGTCGTCGGCATTGAGAATGTTGTTACGCAATGTCTTAACTTCCTTGTTAAGCTCATTGATTTCAGATGCCTGATTGCTGATGGTGAGAAGGAGTGAGTTAAGCTCCTCATTGTCGATGCTCTCGGGGAACTGTTCCTGAACTCTTACGAGGAAGTCAGCGAGGACGTTCATATAGTTGGTGAACGCTGAGAACGGAGAATCATAGGGGCTGAAAGCAGCGTGGCTTGCGCCGTCAGCCATATTCTTGGTGCTCATATAGAAGAAGTGGTCGCTGCTCTGGAGATATTCCCAATCTTTCTTCAGACGACGATCCTGGCAAAGGTTTACACGCTCAGCCACAGCATAGAGCTTATTGAGTGCCTCGTTCTGGAGTTCATTACCCTTCCACGCAGACACGTCGCGAGCCTCATCAACGTCAGAGATGGGGAATGGAACAGAAAGTATATCCACCGGTTTCAGTTTAGCCACTACATCAGAAGGTGTAGTGAACTGAACGCCCTTTTCCTTGCCGAAGCGCGGAAGTGCCTTCATGAAATCGAAGATGCCGGTGTTGGCAGGGAGGAATGTTCCGAAAGTATCCATACTGAGGTAAAGGTTTACCACCTGCTCCTGCTCGGGAAGAGAAGCAAGCCAGTCGATATACTTGTCGGCGGTGAGAGGATATTCATCCCAGCTTGTATTGTTGAAGTTGCGGGAGATGTCGGCAGCGAGTTTTCCGTTGGTCAGAAGAAGACGTACGGAAGGAGCTGTGGCTGCGGAATAGATGTAGTCGGGGCTCTTCCAGCCGAGGATATGCTTTGCGCCCTCGGTGAGGATAGTCTTGTAGCCCATAGAAGCCACTACGGAAGCAATGTCATCATCGTAGATAAGCTCGGTATTGGCGAATACGGAGGGCTTGACACCGAAAAGACGGGTGATGAGATCGTCATGCTCCTTAACCTCACGCATAAACTCCTCGATGTCTTCGAGAGAGGAGAGGGAGTGGCTGTAAGTGCCGCTGAGGAACTCTACACAACCTGTGTCGGCGAGTTTCTTGAGAAGCTCGATATACTCAGGCACATACTGCTGAAGCTGCTCGATGGCAGTGCCGGAGATGGCTATTGAGCACTTAAACTCACGGTTGCTGTCATTGATCATCTGGAGAAGAGTCTCACCCATAGGGATGTAGCTGTTGTGGGCGAGGCGAGATACGATCTCATCGTTGGCGAAATCGTCGAAATAGTAGTGGTCGTTGCCGATGTCGAAGAATCTGTAGCGTTTCAGACGGAACGGCTGATGTATGTTGAAATAGAAACAAACTGATTTCATGACTATATATGTTGTTTTTATAATTTCTGAATTCCGGAAATCCGACGTTTCCGATTATTTGCGTGAGTTGATCACATTTTTATAGATGTCGATCACCTTCTTGCCGGCTTTCTCCCAGGTGATGCCGTGGATTTCCTCTATGCCGCGGTCGCGGAGGGTGTCGAAGAGAGCCTTGTTGGTAATGATGGAGTGCATGGCATCTGCCATAGCGTCCACATCCCAATAGTCGGTCTTGATGACATTCTCAAGAATCTCGGCGCAACCGCTCTGCTTAGAGATAATTGAGGGCACACCCATCTCCATAGCCTCAAGAGGCGAGATGCCGAATGGCTCTGACACTGAGGGCATGACATAGACATCGGAATCGCGGAACATCTGGTAAACCTCCTTGCCGCGGAGGAAGCCGGTGAAGTGGAAACGGTCGGCGATGCCGCGCTTGGCTGCCAAGCGGATCATCTTCTCCTCCATGTCGCCGCCACCTGCCATGACGAAACGAACATTTTTGTTCTTCTTCAATACCTTTGCAGCTGCCTCAACGAAATATTCCGGACCCTTCTGCATTGTGATACGGCCAAGGAAGGTGATAACCTTATCTTTGCCATCCTTACGCTTGAGGTTTAGAAGCTCGTCGCTCAGAGGAATTACAGCATTGTGTACCGTGGTAACTTTCGCCGGGTCGATGCCATACTTGTTGATTACGGTGTCGCGGGTGAGGTTAGACACAGTGATGATATGGTCAGCGTTGTTCATACCGTCTTTCTCAATGGCAAACACAGTGGGATTCGGCTTACCACGTGAGCGGTCGAACTCGGAGGCATGCACGTGGATCACGAGGGGCTTGCCGGTGACGTTCTTGGCGTGGATTCCGGCAGGGTAGGTGAGCCAGTCGTGGGCATGGATTATATCACAGGGCACGGTGCGGGCAATCACGCCTGCCACGATGGAATAATTGTTGATTTCCTCAACGAGATTGTCGGGGTAGCGTCCTGAGAATTCGATGCAGCCGAGGTCGTTGAGACGCATATAGTTGAAGTCGGCATAAATATGGTCGCGCAGGTCGAAATACATCTGCGGATTCATCACTTTGCCGATTCGGCTTTCAACGTAATCCCATGAGACGTCGCGCCATGCTATCGGGGTGTTGCTGGCGCCTATTATGGTGGCGAAATCCTTCTCCTCATCGCCCCAGGGTTTCGGAATCACAAAAGTGATGTCCATATCGCCGTTGGCATGCATGCCCTTGGTGAGACCATAGCTTGCAGTTCCGAGGCCGCCCAGGATGTGGGGAGGAAATTCCCAACCGAACATTAAAGCCTTCATTTCCTTTCTTCGTTCTCTAAGGTTTGTAGTTTGTTATATTCTTTCACATTTTTGAGCGTACGGAGAATTTCTCCAACGTTCTTGGCTGTAGACACTGCACCGCGTCCGGTGAAGGGCGGGTTGCCGTCATACATCTCGGAGAGAGAACCGATGCAGCCCTCTGTCATCTCATCCTCATAGCCGATAAGCATACGCTCGATGAAGCCGAGTCCGCTCAGACCGAACACCTTGAAATAGGCATCTGCATAGAATCCGAAAAGCCAAGGACGTGCCGGACCCTGATGAACGGTATATTCGCGCTGGATCGGGTCGCCCACATAGGTAGGACGATATGCGTAGCTCTTCGGGCTGAGTGAACGTAGGCCCTTTGGTGTAAGAAGCTCACGGGTGACAAGATCAAGCACTTTACGACGCTGACGACGGTCGAGCGGAGAGTAGTCGAGACCGATGGCGATAGCCATGTTTGGACGTACCTCGAGATCGGTATATGAGCCGTTTACGTAATCGTAGAGATAGCCATAGTCGTTGAGGAAGGTGTCGAGGAACGACTGTTTCACTGTCTCGGCAAGGCTGTTGATGTCGTCAAGATATTCCTGCATGGTAGGATCGCCGTCGTAGAGCGAATTGGCGAATTTAAGGGCGTTATACCACAAGGCGTTAAATTCAAGGATATAACCTGTGCGCGGGATGATGGGGCGACCGTTGATGGACGCTGACATCCAGGTGACGGGCGATTCGGAACCGTTGCTCGACAAAAGCCCGTTTTCGTTGAAGTATAGGTTCTTGATTTTACCGTTGCGGATGTCGTCGATGATATGGCGAACTACCTCTCCGTATTTCTCGCGGCACTCGCGTGTGGAGGTGGCGCGGCGGTATTGCTGAAGTGCCCATACAGTCCAGAGAGGAATGTCTGGAAGGTCGATCTCACCGATGGTCTTATCCTTCACACCCTCCGATACCCAACGGTGGAGAGCTTTCAGGAAGCAGTCCATAATAATCTCGTAATCCTCTTTATGGTCGATGGCGAGTGTGCAGCCGGGAAGAGCCATAAGCTCATCGCGTGCGCGTACATTATACCATGGATAACCCGCCATGATATACATGCCGTATTTGTTTTTGAGATAGAACTGCTTTGCGGAGTTCTTCAGGCAGTTGTAGAAAGATGTGCGGCAGGTGCGGCTCTCAAGCTCCTTCTCATATGTTTCGAGGAAGTTGGCAGGATCAGCCTCAGATGTGGAAGCGGAGAAGATAATGCTCTCACCCTTCTTGATAGGCAGCTGGAAATAGCCGGGCACCCAGAGGTCTTCCTTATAAGGTATGCCACGGTCTTTATCCTTATAATACTCCACGCCTTTATACCAATGCCCATCGCTTACCCATTCAGGATCCTTGGAGAACTGCATATAGAGATTGGGATAACCGTCGTAAAGGCAGGTGGAAATGCCGTTCTTCACAGGTTCTGTGGCAGTGTTGATGGCTCCGTTTTCCATGCAGAGGTCGTTGGCATTGCGGAATGCAAGGAACGGACGGAACTGCAGGGTAGTGTCGGAGTGGGCATCCACGAGCGTATACTTGATAAGGATACGGTTCTCATGGGAGATGAATACCTTCTCTTTTGTGAGGATCACTCCTCCCACACGGTAGGTGACAGTCGGCACAGACTCACATTCGAACTGGCGAATGTATTTATGGCCGTTAGGACTGAACACACCTTCGCCATATTGGTGGAGACCCAAGTTGAAGGGTGCGCCGTGCTGAATTACAGTCTCGTCGAGTGATGAAAGAAGCACATGGGCTTTGTCGTCCATCTCCGGGATGGGAATCACAAGCAGACCATGCTGCTTGCGGGTGTTGCACCCTACGATTGTGGTGCAGTGATACGCCCCTGACTTGTTGGTGCGGAGCATTTCTTTCGGAAGGCTCTGCTCCAGATTAATCATCAGGTTCTTGTCAAATTTCAGATAACTCATATGATAATATCCGGTTTTATTTGGTAAATTTTCAAGTTGTGGTTACGTCAGAATACCTTTGAGGTTACTTAAAGATATGTTTTATCCCACAAAGATAAGGCATAAGAATATAATCTGCAAACCTTTTTTAATAAAAAAGCAATAAAATGCCTATTTTTTTAAAAAGATGTTATTTAACACGTTTATAGAATATTAAAATTGTTGCATAGCGTATAACAAATGTTTCACATAGCAACATTTGGACTGGTATCACTCGGTAGCACCTTCCGGCACTTCGTCTTCGGAGCGATTCAGGAAACTCGTCTGTGTGGCATTGATCACCTTTTCCTTATCGTCGTCTAATGGCAACACTATATCTGCCACCAACTGGTTACGCAAGCAATCATAGGTCTGGTTAAGCCATTTGTCGATGTTGTCGAGGATAGAGCGGTATACCACCGAAAAGCGTGGAATGAAATTGGAATCGCCTACAGAATCGAGTCTCTGGAGAAGCTCTCCTACAGATAGGTTGCCTGTCTCCATAGCAGGCGCCACGCCCACCTTTTCATCCGGCAACATTACGAAATTAATAATTTTTGCCTTGTAGAGCTGTTCACATATCTGGTTTACCACTCTGATTGGAATATCATAATAGAAGCTGAGTTGGCTTCGTGTGAGTGGTGTCTTGTTGGCACGGAAGCGTCCCACGATTGCTGCCGTGAGTATGATAGTGACTTTTCTCTCATAATTTTCCGACATCTTTGTGAGATCGCCAATGAAATTAAATGCAAATACGTTTTGGAGCGAATAGGTGAGAACACAGCCGAAAAGGAGAATGAGCCATGATAGCTGAAGCCATATAAGGAGCAAGGGGAGAAATGCAAACGATCCGTAGATAGCATTATATTTCGATACGTAGATCTGTCCGTTGACAAACAGCAGCTGTAGAATCTGAAATACGATAGCACACACCACCCCTGCGATGGCGGCATATTTGAAATTGACCTTGGTGTTTGGAATCAGACAGAACGACAGTGAGAATGCCAGCCATGTTAGAACTAAAGGTGAAGCCTCAAGGGCTATATTGACAAAGGGCGTGAGGAATGAGAAATGCATATTGTTCTGGATGGTGGCAGACATAAATATTGACACACCGGAGGAGCATATCATTAGCACAGGCACCATAAGACAGATGGCGATATAGTCGGTCACTTTCTGATACATCGATCGGTCGTGCTTTACAGCCCAGATTGTGTTGAACGCGGTTTCTATATAGGAAAGGAGTGAGATGAGGGTCCAGAGCAGGAAAACTATACCGATGCCCACAAACATTCCCGAAGATGCTTCTTTAAGATAGGAATTGACGAATTTCAGCGAAAAGGCTATCATCTGCTTCTGTGCCGGGAAATTATCGTATAGCTGCTGCTCCAGCAGATCTTGAAGTCCGAAACCGCGCCCTATGGCGAGAAGCAAGGCGAAGGCGGGCACTATTGCCAGCACAGTGGAATAAGTAAGCGACATAGAGCGCGACTGGAGATCACGGTCAAGGAAGGAGCGTATTGAAAGGTTTGCTACCTTCAGCCAGCGCACCTTGTTGGAGTCGTTTGTCTCTTTCCAGATGCCTGTCCAGAAATAATTGGCAAAATCGCTTGCCTTTGTAAACATCCGGCTGAAGAACGAGGGTTTGTCGGGTTTGGTTTGTTTTTTATCCTTTTCAGAGGGAGAGGTCGGGGTAGTGTCTGGTTTCTGCATAGGTGAGGATTAAGTTAGAGTAATGCGGAATTACTTATATAAAGCGTTAAAGGGGCGATATTGTTCAAGGTGGACGGCCATTCCGCAAGACTATATTTAAACAAGGCTATATTAAAGAAGGAGGTCCGCACCTGTCAATCACGACAGTTGCAGACCTCCGAAAAACAGATATGATATAAGCCGGGTTATGTGCCGCCGGGTCTTACCCCAAACGGTGTCTGTCATTTATCTGCGCCACACAGTTGCCTGCGGGCTTAAGCAGCCTACCCCCCGGCAATGGACGAGCAGCCCTTGACTGCCGGTATATTTGGCCTTGCAACACATGGGATGTGCGGCCTCGTGTGTCGCCACAGGAGCCGGTGGGCTCTTACCCCACCTTTTCACCCTTACCGGAAAAGGGCAAAGCCCCGTTCCGGCGGTTGTTTTCTGTCACTTATCCTCGACGTCGCCGCCGACTTCCCGTTAGGAAGCATGTTGCTCTATGTTGCCCGGACTTTCCTCAAAACGCCTCTGCGTTCAGCGACAGACCTCATTTCTGTACCTATTTCTTTTTATTGAGAGCAAAGCTGATGATTATGTCTGCGATGTTGTTTTCTGACAGGAGAGAGGAATCGAGTGTCAGATGATAATTATCCGCCCTGCCCCAATTGCCACCCGTGAAATAATTATAGTAGTTCTCACGGTTGCGGTCGTTTTTGGCTGCCAGCGTTATGGCATCTTCGCAGCACATGCAGTCGCCTCTGCGCACAATCTTTTCGGCTCTCCATTTTTCGGGAGCGTGGAGAAATACACTCAGCAGCCCCGGATGATCGCGCAGCACATAGTCGGCGGTGCGTCCCACCACCACACATGGACCTGCGGCGCAAATCTCCCTGATTACTTTGCTCTGCTGTTCATACAGCCGCTCTCCGCTTATGGACGTGGCGTGGAAATTATCGGCAATGCCATACATGCTTTGGAGAAGTGTATGGAGTGTGGAGGGACGGCGTTCGTCGGCAGCCGCGAATATCTCGGGAGAAAACCCCAAGCTCTTTGCAGCG
>CAMWIF010000019.1 GCA_947174225.1 uncultured Porphyromonadaceae bacterium
CTTAACGTAGCCCAAACGTTCATCCGGAATCGGTTTCATTATAATGCGTTTGAATCACGGTGCTGCAATGGCGGTGGATATACCTGCCATAGTCTCCCACATCCACTCGCACACACAGCCGTAGGCATAGTGGTTGAAGCTGTTCATACCCTGTGGACCCATACCGCTGTCAATCATATAACTGTTCCAACGCTCCCATATGGTAGTTGCTCCATTATCTACAGAATAGAGCCAACTTGGGTTCTTACGCTGGAAAAGCAGTTCATAGGCTATGTCTCCCATCCCATTCTCGGTAAGGGTCGGCATCAGAATCGAGGTACCTAAGAATCCGGTCTGAAGGCAGTTGTCATGTTGGACAAAATTCTCCCTCAGACGCGCTATCATATCCTCCTTTGCCTTACCCTCTACCACACCGTTCTTCAAGGCAAACAAAGCAGGTGTCTGCATCGTGTTAAGAATATCTGTCTTAAACCTGCCATTTTCGTCAAGGAACTTCTCTTGTATATAGCTACGCGCATCAGCTATCATACGCTCATACTTAGCCACATCACGCCCCGTGGCAGCAGCCATATCACGCATCATCCCGGCATCCATAAGCCAGTAGCTTGCACTAAGATAGTTCCAATAGTCTACTGCCTCAGGACGAACTGCCCAATTGCCGTTCTCATCCATATGATCCTTACGTCCGCTACAGCTCTCAAGAGGCTCATAACTGAGCCAGTCAGCCCACTGATAGTTACCGTTGTCCTCAAGCAAGGCATTATGGTCATATTTCACTGCGCCTATATAGTCCATAAACTTCTCCATTGAGTCCCAATGCTCGTCAACTATATCCGTGTCGCCAAATTGCTTCCAAACTACCCACGGCACAATCACTCCGGCATCAGCCCAGCCGAGTCGCGTCATATCAGTAGGGAATGCACCGTATTGTGCTACGGGAGCCACACCCGGATAACCACCCTTATCATTCTGAGTGTCACGCATATCTCTCAGCCACTTGTGAAAGAAACGGCGTGTATCGGCAAAATACGTTCCGGTCTCTGCAAACACCTGTGTGTCGGCTGTCCAACCGAGGCGTTCATTACGTTGCGGACAATCCGTAGGCACCGAAAGATAATTTGAACGCAGCCCCCAAAGAGTATTGCTTATCAATTGGTTTACGAGAGGATGACCCGTTTCAAGGCTACCCGTTTCAAGGTTATCGGCAATTGATGTCACAGGCACCGACTTTAAAGATTTGATATGCACCTCATCATCAGCGGTCACAGATATGAAGCGATAGCCGTAGAAAGTGCTTTGCGGACTATAAGTCACATAATCCTGGTCGTCGCCGAAGGTATATTTCAGCAACATTCCCGTGTCAGGAATTCTGAGATTCAATCGGTGACAGCTACCCTCCGGTCCATCCATCCCACGCGCTTTTGACCCATTACCGTCATTGAGCAATTCTGAAGGACAACAGGTAAGAGTCGTCCCCTCCTTAGCCTTAAACTCAAACTCCGGCACAGCCGCGCAGTTCTGACCGAAATCCACTACAAGGGTCTCTCCCGGTTTAACTACCATCTCTTCATTATTTCCAAATCTGCTCACCACGTTTATCTTCCCGTAAGCATCTTCTGTGGCTCCTGTTACACCCTTCCACGTATATGCTTCCTTAGGCAACAGTGCTAAGTCAGGACGACTATACACCTCTGCCCCGTCGGAAGGGAAAATGCCGCCAAGAAATTCATCATTCCTCTCAGCCGGACTGAAATTGGCTGCCATATGATACCCCGGCAATTCTCTGGCATCATACTCCTCACCGTCGAAGATGGCAGCGTGTTTAACAGGTCCGGCAATTCCTGCCTGCCAGTCATTTGTATTGGTGCCATAATATTCCTTACTGCCGTCAGTAAAAGTAAGTTCAAGCACACCTCTGAATGCCACTTTCTTACCGATCATACCCTCGTTGCCACCGGGAGTTATGATCTTGTCAGCCCACCATCCGGGAGTGACCTGTACGGCAAACACATTCTCCGCATTCTTTTTCTTGGAGATTGCATCCGTCACATCATAGGTAAACGACAGTTTAGTTTTGGCATAATGGGTAAAGCCGGGCTTCAGTATCTCCTCTCCCACTCGTTTACCGTTAACGTAAAGATCGTATACGCCCAAACCGGAGGTCATCCAACGTGCCGAAGCCACTTTCTTATCATTCTTGACTGTCGATACGAACCAGCCAGCACCGTCGGCAGCCCGTTCATTCCTACCCTCTACACGCCCTGTCACTACAGGAGCATCCACAACAGAGATCCATTCCGATTTCTCCCATAATGTTGAATCAAGGGCTGCTACACGCTTACCTACCCGCCCGTCTGCCGCTCCCCAAAGCTCGAAGCTTCCGGCGATACAGGCACTCAGCAAAAGCAACTTATCTAATTTCATTGAATCTTGACTTTAATTTTTACCGGGAAATGGTCAGAGGGCACCCGGCTACGATAAGCATTGAGCTTCACCTCCTCAGGGAAATTCTTTGTAGTGTATTCCTTATCCTGATCCGAAGAAGTGCGGTAGGTATCCGTCAGTACACCATATTTCTCCACAGCAATATCATCTGTCACGAAAATATGATCAATTCTGCTGTCGGTGAAGCCGTCAGTCCTATAATCATTGAATGTTCCGTTAAGGGCATACACGAAGTCTGCCGTCTTAAACGAATCCGCAAGGAAGTCGGATGAAGACAATACAGCATACATATCGTGGGTCTGATCCACATTGAAATCACCGGTCAGGAAAGTGGGCATATTTAATCCGATCTCCTTCATTTTCTTCTGGACAAGAAGCACGCTCTCCACCCGTGCCTGTTTACCCACATGGTCAAGGTGAAGGTTGAAAAACTGGAATTCCTTGCCTGTCTCCTTATGACGGAACTTACCCCACGAGCAGATTCTCACACAGGCAGCATCCCAACCCAAACCGGGGCGGTCAGGGGTCTCCGACAACCAGAAATCGCCGTGGTCGAGCAGTTCAAACATATTGGTGTCATAGAAGATAGCCGAATGTTCTCCCGTCTCTTTACCATCCTCACGTGCCACGCCCGTATATTCATAGCCCGGCAAAAGCGCCTTCAAGTCCTCAAGCTGATTCTTGAACCCCTCCTGAGTACCGAAGATATTAAACTCGTGGAAACGTATAAGGTTCGCTATCACCGGACAGCGACGCTGCCAGCCGTCTCCTCGGGCTGAATCATCATCATTCTGCTGACGAAGATTATAAGTGGCTACATTGAATTCTGCAACATCGGCAGAAAATACAGTATTGGTGCCTGCCACCATAAGAAGGAGCACCAATATAACTAATCTGAAACTTCTGTTCATATCACTTGATTATATCGTATTCAAAAGATCTACCTTTCCTTCGTTCACAAGCTTCACTATCAGCTCCCCGAAAAGGGTGTTCTGCCAGGCAAACCAAGGACGGGTGAAATTAGTTGCGTCGTTCTTGTTAAACGACTCGTGTATAAATCCGGTGTCGGCATCCGTGTCCATCAGCATACGCACACAATCGGCTATCTCATTATCGTCGGTACTCGTGAAGGCTTTCATCATTATGCTCATAGGCCATACCATATCATAACCCACGTGAGGACCCCCTATCCCTTCCCCGGCAGTTCCACTGAAGAAATAAGGATTGTATTCGCTCCACACAAAACGTCGTGTATTCTGATATATGGGATCGTTCACGTCCACATCGCATAGGTAAGGGAGCGAGAGAAGACTCGGAGCATTGGCATCATCCATCAGCATATGATTGCCGAAGCCGTCCACCTCAAAGGCATATATCGCACCAAACACCGGATGGTTATACACGGCATAGGTCTTCAGCGCTGCCTCTACCTCGTTGGCTAATCTGCGACAATCAGCACATTTTTCCGCATTATGGTTTACAGTGTCAAGAATTTCCGCTGCCTTGCGCAATGCTGAGACTGCAAAGAAATTGGAGGGAACAAGGAACTGCAACGTAGTGGCATCGTCCGAAGGCCGGAAACTCGATACGATAAGTCCACACGGTTTTACGGGTGCTCCAAGACCATCGTTATTCAGAGTGTCGAGCGCACGTTCTGTCTTGCGCTGGAATTTGTAATTCCCTATTCCGTCATAGCGTTGCTGCTCCCTGAAAGTGGCAAGTATCCTATCCATCGCTGCAAGCCATTCATCATCGAAAAGCGAACTGTCACCCGTCACCTTCCAATATTCGTAAGCAAGACGGATAGGATAACAGAGTGAGTCGATTTCCCACTTACGCTCGTGTACATCGGGTATCATCTCCGTAAGGTCAGTCATCCACTCACCACCCGTAGGACCATCATTGAAGGCATTGGCATAAGAGTCGAGAAGTATACATTTAAGTTGACGGCGAATCACACCCTCAAGCATATTCTTCAGAGCAGGATCCTCATTAGCCAACTGCACATATGGCCATACCTGAGCACCGGAATCCCTGAGCCACATAGCGTGTATGTCGCCGGTATATACAAACGTGTCCTGCTTCCCGTCGTCACCTATACGATAGTGTACGGTGGTGTCTATTGTGTTCGGGAAACAGTTCTCAAACATCCAAGCCAACTTCTGATTGGTGAGCATCTTTTTCACCTCGGCTATCTTCTTCTCCACAGCCTCGGAATGAAACAGACGTTCATTCTTATCCGGACGGCAGCTCTTCAAAGCCTTACCGCTATTCTTACTTGTGATATTATCAGCACGACATTCTTCCACAGTTGAAGCAGACACTGTGGCGCAGCTCCCGACAAGGAGCATTGCCGCCATCGATATAAACATTCTTTTCATTTTAATTTCCTCTTGTTAGATCAGTCAATTTTTGTCTGCTACAAAGTTAATTCCAAATATCCGGAAAAGATGTGCAGCATCGTGCCAACTATGGCTAATATTTGCTCATAGACAAATATATACACAAATATGGCACAATTCAGCACATACTTTCCACCCTTTTTACTCCTCCTCATCCGGGTCAAGCGAAAGATCTTTCGAGGCATTCGCTGCCCGATAGTTCTTCGGAGTCATACCAAAACGCTTATCAAACTCCTTATAGAAATGCGACCTGTTGGTGAATCCGCTGCGGTAAATCACCTCCTGCACTGTGGCGGACGACGTCACAAGCAGCCTCGCCGCATAACTTATACGTTGATATTTTATGAAATCATTCGGTGAGAGCTGTTCGAGCTCCTTGAATTTACGATAGAGATTTCTCACGCTAATCTTCATATGCGTGGCAAGTTTCTCCGGACCCAGATCGCCGTCTTCAACGTGTTCCTCGATAAAAGCCACAATCTTCTCCATAAAATCCTTGTCCTCCCTATGCAGAAGATGACCCTCCTTATACTCGTAGACACTCGCGCCCGTAGTGTAATACTCGCGCAGATATTGACGATTCTCCAAAAGTCGCTTCACCACTGCTTGCAGATAGTCGAGGCTGAACGGCTTCCCTATGTAGGCGTCTGCACCCGACTCTATACCCTCTACCTTCTCCTCATTGCTTGTCTTTGCAGAAAGTAGGATGAGGGGTATATGCATAGTGTGTTTGTTCTGTTTTACCATACGTGTAAAGGTCACACCGTCCGTACCGGGCATCATAATGTCCGATACAATCAGATCAGGAGGAGTCTGGCGTATCAGCTCCAAAGCTTTATCCGCCGTCTCCGCCACTATCACGTCGTAGGCATTCAGAGCCTCCTTGAGCAACAGTAATATCTCCTTGTTATCATCTACAATCAGCACCCGCTCACGGGCAGATTTTCCTCTTGACAGAACTTCCGGATTCGAGATAGCCAAAGGCTGCTCATCAGTTTTTTCCACCAAGGATTCCCCATTGACTTTCCCGGCACTGTCAGCCGGCTCATCTCCCACCTTATCATTCGCTTCCACCGACTGCTTTTCCATCGTTTCTACCGGAATTTCAAGAGCGGGGAGAATAACTATGAAATCGGCATACTTACCCACCTCACTCTCAATCTCTATCTTGCCTTGAAGCATGTCTACCATACTGTGGCATATGGCTAATCCGAGACCATTACGTGCCGACAGACCCTTCACCGCATTCTCCTCCACATTGTCAAGGACACTGTAACGGTTGAAGATTTTCTGCTTCTCCTCCTCGCTTATACCCTTGCCTGTATTGTATACGGAAAGACGTAACTTCTCACCCTCTTTCCTTACGCTTATCCTTATCGTACCCCCTGTGGGAGTATACTTGAAGGCATTGGATATAAGGTTAGTCATTATTTTCCTGACACAGCTGAAATCCGTAGCCCAATCGATGTCAGGTTCTATCTCATTTATAAGATTGATATTATTACGGTCAGCCAGCTCAGAGAAAGAGGTAATTATATCAGAACACAGCGTGCTCACCCCTACGAGAGATATTTTAAGGCTCTTATGTCCCGTCTCTATTCTTCGGAAGTCAATCAGCTCCTGAATAAGAGTGTTGAGACGTTCGGCATTAGTGCGAATAAGCCCTATATATCTCTTTATGTAATCATCCGACCCGGGATAGGCACTTATTCTCTCACACGGTCCGTAGATAAGGGTAAGAGGTGTGCAGAACTCGTGAGTGATGTTAGTGAAAAACCTCAGTTTCTCCTCATAAAGCTCTTCCTTATGTGCTTGCTCCAGATGACGCATCTCCTCTTTCTGCCTACGCCTCTGATAACGGATATACAGCCATACACCAAACATAATCACTCCGATAAAGAGTAAAATGTAAATCAATTTGGCAAATACTGACAGATACCACGGAGCGTTGACCACAATTTGCAGACTGTAAGCCTCACCCGACATCCCCGTCACCTTGTTCATATACTTCACGGTAAGGTCATATTTACCATAGCTCATTTTATTGAAGGAAATGGCAGTTTCCGAACCGTTGTTTATCCAGTTCACACCGTCAAGGGTATAGGAATATACGAAGTTATGGGCATCTATAAAATCGGGCACAGCCACCGTGATTGAAAAATAATTCTCATCCGGCGCAAGCACCAGTTTATTCTTGCCCCTCCCTGATTCGAGATAATCCACCACCGGCACGTCCTCTCCCGAAATCGAGAGCTTAAGTAATGTAAGTTTAGGCACATAAGGTTCCGATGCCTTATATGTGAGGTGACGGTTGATAAAAGTCAGACCGTTGATGCCGCCGAATATAATCGTGTTGCCGCTGTTGAAAACCGCTCCGTCGCTATATTCATTGACATTCAATCCATAGTTACGTCCGAAAGTTTCCCCCTTATTGTTGGCTATGTTAAAACGCACTATGCCGGCGTTTGTGGAGAGCCATATGTCACCCGTGCGGTCAAGAATCATATCGTGGATGGTGTTATTGTCAAACCCATCCTCCTTACCCCTGAAGAGACGCTCCCCCTCTTGCCACGATTTCACCAATCCGCAGCCTGTGCCCATCCAGAGAGTGTCTCCTGTGTCTATGGCGGCAAATACATCTTTTACCAAGTTGGTGCCGAAATCAGTTTTAAGTGGTATAGAGGTCAGTTTATCATCCTTTATCTCAAACATTCCCTTTCCACGGTTGCAGAAAAGCAAACGCCCGTCATCAGCAACTGTCATAGAGAAAAATGGATTCGATGATCGCTTTCCATCATCAAGAGTGTAGAATTTTACATTCTTCAGCTCCGGATGTTCCCGCGTGCCGGTTATTGTGGCGCGTGCAATGCCGTCTCCCAAAGTACACAGCCAAAGCGTAGTGTCGTTCTGCTCATACATATCGTGGATATATCTCACGGCAGGTTCTGTCTTTACACTGTAAAGCCTGTTGTCAGAATAGTTATAATAGTTGAGTCCCATTTCAGTAGCTATCCACAATATGGGTCGTGAACTTTTCTCAAATGCGAACACTGAATTATGGAGCAGCGCACTGTTGGAAGAGGTATAAAGATAACCTGCGCTCAGGCTTTGTCTGGGATTATGTTCGTTGAAATTAGTTATTTTAAGAAGCCCGTCACCCTTCGTGCCGAGCCACATATTCTTATATCCGTCTATGAAAATGGCTCTCACCGGATGTGAGAGTTTGTTGCCAAGCTCATTGAAATCATACGACCGTATGCTGTAATCGTCATCCCAATATGTATACACACCCTGACAGTCAGTGCCTATCCATACCACATCCTGACTCGAAGAACGTTCCAGACAGAAAATACCCACGTGAAGCCCCAAATCCACCGGAATAAACTCCCCCTGTTCGTTACGCCCGACCCAAAGCACGCCATCTGTGCTGAATGACACGAAGAAGTTGCCTTGATGGTCGTGTACAAGATTGGAAATCTTGCCACGGGTAGCTAATTCCGGTGCGATGTTGATGATTTTATGCGATGAGCCGTCGCCCCCTATCTCACATAAGTCACCCTCCGAAGTAATTATGAAAAGTTCTTCATCCTGTGCTTTGGCAAAGAATGTCGATACATCCTTTATTTCTTTAGCAGGTTTTATCTTATCTCCTTTGCTGTCCGTAAAACTTTTGGAATCATAGAGATTCGTGCTGGTCGCAGTCAGTACCCACAACATTCCGTTCCTGAAAGTGATGGCACGTACATCATCGAAAGGCAATGCCAAATCCCCCAAATCCTTGAATTCAGAATCTTTCTTGGGATCATAGAGATAAAGACGAGATTCTTCCGACAGCACATAAAGCTTACCTTCCGGATCAACGCACATAAACTCCTGACCGTGAAATTGCGGAAAAGTCTTAATCTCCCAGCTTTCCGTGTCGATTAAATCGAGCGCATAATTGGTCAACACCCACATATTATGCTCTCCCCCTCTTACTATCCTCTCTATTATATTACCCGAAAGCGACCTACCCGGAAAAAGAGATTGGAAAGTATGTATTGATGTGCCGTCGGCTATGTTCACACCGTCGCAGGTACCTATCCATAGATAGCCGTTATGGTCAACACACATAGCAAGTATGGCACTGTTCGACAAGCCGTCACCACTGAAGGTCTGTCGCATATTATACGCCTGACTCACCATCTGGCTCTGCAAAAGCGCCAACAAAAGTATGACGAATATTTTCAATCGGTAAGTTCTCAGCCCCGAAAACAGGCGGGAAAGAGACAAGTGCTGATTTTTATCGTAGGTCATGGTTTGATTATAAAGTCCGTATCTGTTGTTTCATTCATAAAATTCCACCATAGGAATTTTTCGTTTGCAAAATTACAAAAATATTCATCACTTCAAAAGCCCTCTGTGAGCCATTATGCACTTTCCTATGTACCCGATTGTGACAAAATTGTATACGCCCTTGATTTTCTGCATAAAACGTTTTTCTGTATACTCCAAACATAAACTTCGCACGCAGATTTTTTGATTTTCATCCGCTCTTAATCTCGAAAATAATTCGTAACTTTGTACCTGCGATTCACAAAGAATCACTACGCAATGAACAGTTTTAGGCAACCTATCGAAATCACTAACCCGATTGTCAGGAATTGGGGTTTCCTTGAAAATTGGAAGAGCACGGCTTCCTTTCTTTGAGCTTGCGTGAAGCAAGTTCCTGTCGGTTCATACCATCGGGAATGGACTGATTATCCATATTCATTTACTATCCACATCTAAATTCCACTTTACTTTTATGAACAATCTTCGATTGCTCGCAGGGGTGTTGTGCGCATCCTTGCTGAGCGGTGGAGTGTGCTCTTATGGTCAGTCAGTAATAACATTGGAAGAGATCTTCGAATCAGCTGAGACAAACAGCGCACAGCTACGCCCATCATTCGCTTCTCAGACCGAAGCTGAACACGAAATAAGTGTGGCACGTGCCGGACGCCTCCCCGACATAAACGCTTCCTTGTCGTTAAGCTACATCGGCGACGGATTTACGACAAAACGTAATCTTTCCGACTATCAGAAAGCTCCTATCCCTCATCTCGGCACCGGACTTTCGGTAAATATTACCCAGCCGGTCTACACCGGGGGAGCTATAACCAATGCGATTGAGATGGCAGAACTGAAATCCACCGCAGCCAGGTTTTCCACCGACCTGCAGCGCGATAACATACGCTTCCAACTCACCGGCTTTTATCTCGACATCTATAAATTCTCCAATCTCCGTGAAGTGGTTGAAAGCAATATCACCTCGGCAAATAAGGTGCTTGGAGAAATGCGGGCAAGATATGAACAAGGCACTGCCCTACAGAACGATATAACCCGTTATGAACTTCTGCTTTCGAACCTTGAGCTACAACTGATAAAGATCAACAATACTCTTGACATTCTAAATACGAATCTGGTCACTGTAGCAGGATTACCCGAAACCACGAAAGTGGTTCCCGATTCCACTATCCTTTCCCGCTCTCTTCCTATGCAAGAGGAACGTTGGTGGCTACAGGAAGCTGCCGCCAACTCCCCGGCTCTTCAACTTGCCCACAATGGAGTGGAAATCAGCAAAAAGGCCGAATCTCTCGTACGTTCCGAACGTCTGCCTAAAGTAGGGCTTCAGGCAGCATGGACCATCGACGGTCCAATTCTTGTGGAGGTGCCACCAATCAACCGTAATCTGAGCTATTGGTATGTCGGTGTAGGGCTTACCTATAATGTCTCATCCCTCTACAAGACAAATAAAGCGCTTGCACGCAGTCAGGCTGCCAAGCATAAGGCTATTGAGCAACTTGAAGCCACACGTGAAGGCATCGACCTTGCGGTGCGTTCCGACCACGTGCATTATCTTGAGGCATACGAGGAATTGAAGACCCAGGAGAAAAGTGTGGAACTGGCAGAGCGTAACTACCGCACCACATCCACACGCTATGCCGAGGGAATGGCACTGATCACCGATATGCTCGACGCTGCCGACTCACGTCTAAACGCACAGCAGCAGCTCGTAAACGCTCGAATTGATATAATCTACTATTATTACAAACTCTTATTCACCACCGGAAAGATATGAACCACCGCACTAAAAAAATAATCTCCTACCTCATCTCCCTCGCAATAGTCATTTTAGCTGCCTATTGGGTATGTAGCAAATTCGTTCATCTCGGCAATGTGGAATTTACCGACAACGCCCAGATAAACCAGCAGATTGTACCCGTCAACAGCAGGGTGCAAGGCTATATAAAGGAAATCCGATTCAAAGAATATCAGAAGGTCAGAAAAGGTGACACCCTCGTGGTCATCGACGATGCCGATATGCGCCTCAACGTTGCAAGAGCAAAAGCAGAATATGCCAATGCACTTGCAGGGAAAAGCGTAGCCGACCGTTCCGTGGCATCCGCATCGGCAAACGTAGCCGTAAGCGAAGCGTCGATTGCCGAAGCTAAGGTACTTATGGAAATGGCTGCCACAGATCTCACTCGCTATGAGAAACTTTTAGAGAAGGATGCTGTCACCCGTCAGCAATACGATGCAGCCAAGACCGACTATCAGGCAAAGAAGGCACGTTACGAGATGCTTGCCCGTCAACGCAGTGCCACGTCATCTGTGGTGGATGTCAACCGCCAACGCATCTCCCAGTCGGAAGCAGGTATCGAACTTGCCAAGGCAATGCTTGAGACAGCCGAACTCAATCTCAGCTACACCGTGATTCTTGCTCCCTGCGACGGCTACACCTCACGGAAAGAGATTCAGGTAGGCCAACTTGTGCAGCCGGGACAAACCCTGCTCGACATAGTTGATTCAGAAGATATTTGGGTGACAGCCAATTATAAAGAAACCCAGCTTCAACATATCGCTATAGGGAGTAAGGTACAAATCAAAGTCGACGCAATCCCCGACGTTACCTTTTCCGGAGAAGTGACAGCCATATCCACTGCCACCGGTGCCTCATTGTCGCTGATTCCACAAGACAATTCAGCGGGAAACTTCGTCAAAGTGCGTCAGCGCATTCCTGTGAGGATTGAATTTACTCCCACTAATGACCCGGAGGAAATGGCAAAGCTACGCGCCGGCATGAACGTGGAATGTAGCGTGGAATATTGATATGGCTGACTGGCACGCTCCACAGGGACCGTTTAACATTCCTGACGTCCCTGACTTCATTCCAAGACGACTGAAGCCCTACCTCTTTATATTCTTCGTGCTGATTGTGCAGTTCTCCGGAGGAGTATATCTTGCAGCAGCTTCCGATATGGTAGGCACCACTGCCCTGATGCAGGAAGATATACTTATGGCTGGCTACGCCTCCCTCATCGGTATGTCGATCAACTTTGCGGTAATGTTTCGTATCAAGTTCCGGTTTTCAACGCGCACACAGCTTATTGTTGCCGGCATAGTGCTTATCGCAGCGAATATCATATGCGCCCACACCACCTCTGTGCCATTGCTTGTGATAACCTGCCTTATCGCAGGGTGGTTCAGGATGCAGGCGACACTTGCCTGCAACTCCACCATACAGTTATGGATAACGCCTGTCCGCGATATGGCTATATTCTTCTGCTACGTCTATATAATCGTAGACAGTGTGATTCAATTGAGCGGAATAGCAACCATCTACACCGCTTTCCATTCGCAGTGGGAATATATGCACTGGATTATGACGGGGCTTCTCTTGCTTATGATTCTTATGGTGATGGTGTTGCTGAAGCCCGTCCGTGGTCCTATGTTCATACCCCTGCTCGGCATTGACTGGATAGGTGCCATATTCTGGGCAGGATTTATGACTTCCTTCACATTTATCTGTGTCTACGGCAACTTCTACGATTGGTGGGACGCTCCGGAAATCAGAGGTGCCACACTTCTTGCACTCCTATGCTTAGGCATAAATCTATGGAGAGCAACCTTTCTCCATCACCCCTACATATCGTTTAGAGCGATGAAAAACCGCAACGTAATCCGTGCCACAATGGTCTACCTTGTGTTTTTCACTCTGTTAGCCACAGAACACGTGTTCGAGCATTCCTATGCCGCCAATATTCTCGGATTTGACGAGACCAACCTGATTGATCTCAACTGGTATGTGTTTGCAGGAATCATAGTAGGGTGTGCAATCACCTACTTCACATTCGCGTTGCACAAATGGAGATACAAGACTATGACCGCCATAGGATTCACATTCGCCGCAATCTACTTGGCGTATTTCTATTTCCTCATTGATTATGGCGTGGAGAAAGAGATGCTTTTCCTCCCTCTGTTTTTCAGAGGTATGGCATCTGTGATAATCTCTATCGTCTTCCTCACCTCGATAGTGCAAAGCGGACTACCCTTCACCGTCTTTCCACAGGCATTGACGATAAACGGTTTTACGGGAGCAGTGATGGGTGCTACACTCGGTCCGGCAATTATCGGTGAATTTCTCCGTCATACCGTAGCCAAAAACGCTGCTTTACTCGGCATCAATATCGTAGATTTCAATCCTGACACACTCCATATCCCTCTTAACCAATTGTATGGTATGGTCCAGCTTCAGGCATTAGTAGTGTCAATGAAAGAGATTTATGGCTGGCTACTGATAATCGCATTGGTTTCGCTGCTGCTCATTGCGGTGAGCTACAGTCCGGTGCGACCGTGGGCAATCTTCCCGAAATGGAGCACAATACGCCGTAGCATCAAGCACCTGGTCCGCACCGCCAAAGCATAGCCTCAGCCAAAGAATTTGCCATACGATAACAGCTCTCAGAGGATTTGTCGCAAGGCGAAAGTCATCTCTCCTAAAAGCCAATATAGAACAGGAAGGCAGGATGCCGAATCGGCATCCTGCCTTCCTGTTCTATATTGCAGTATCATTTCTCATTGCTGAAGGAATATGGACGAGCCTCTGCCCCCACACCACGCTTCGTATTGGGAGTGGCAGCCATATCATATTCTATCTTGGCACCGGAAG
>CAMWIF010000020.1 GCA_947174225.1 uncultured Porphyromonadaceae bacterium
ACTGCCCTGTCAGCTCTCGTAGCCTTATGTCACTGGCTCGGAACTTACACCCATTCAACGAGCGGTGGCATACACGGTAAAATCGGTTTCATCTTCATTGCCCTCGCTATCGGACATACCGTAAAACGAATCAAATCACCGATTCTAACGTCAAAAAAGCCCAAGAAATAAGTAAAGCTATATGCAAAGCATCAATCGGCGATTTTCCAATCCTCGATGCAGCGGGTCTTCGATGAGAAAGAGACCCCGATCTTGAAGATTTTCCGCTGCTCGTTCCGATACGGACGCTCATAAAGCCTATCCTCTATCTGCCTGAGAGCCGACTCAGCCGTGCCGTCATATTTAAGTTCTATTATATAGATATATTTCGGTGTTTCCAGAAGAATGTCTATCCTGCCGCTCGACGTCGAGACCTCTGCCGAGACCTTTATACCAATCAGCGACATAAGGATATAGAAAGCGTTCTGGAAGTTATTCTCATTGTCCATCTTCAGTCCATAGGGAATGCCTGCAAAATAGGTCTGGAGACTGCTCATCAGCTTCTCAGGATTCCCCTGCCGTATGTTCTTGGTTATACTGAAGACAACTGTTTCAACAAAACCCTGCTTGACCTTCACATAGAATGGCAAAAGTGTGTCGAAAAGCCCCTCCTTCACCTCCCGGTTCGGCACACCGAGGGTGAATATCTGCTCATCCTTATCATAATCCTTTATCGTGAGATAGCCCGTCTGATAAAGAAGAGCCAGAGGGTTGGCACTCTTCAGATCAAGACCGATAAGGGTGTTGATTGTGCATTGTGTATTCAGGACCTCCTCCAGATCCGCGTCTATATTTTGAAGAGACTCGACAACTATCGTCGGCATTCCCGTTCGGTTCCAGTAAAAGGCGATCTCGGAGGTGTCCAGAGAGTTCAGAAGCGACCAGGGATTATAGATCTCACTCCCGTACCTGGAAAACCGGTAGCCGTCAAAGTTATCCTTCAGAATCCTTAGAATATCCTCATAGCTCCTGTGCTCCTTATCTGCAAGCGCAGCGACACCTGACTTGAAGTTATCCTGAACCTCCCTCTCAGTGATACCGCAGATGTCGGCATAATCGTCCTCAAACGTTATGTCCCTGAGATTGTTGAGATCGGAGAACACACTGAGTTTGCTGAACCGGCTCACACCGGTCAGGAAGACAAGGCGTACATGCTCCGCGCTGCTCTTGAAATTCGAGTAGAGGGAAGCCAACTTCTCACGGTAATGCTCGTAATTCTCCTCCCTGTTGAGATTGCTGACCAGAGGCTTGTCATACTCGTCGACCAGTATCACGACAGGCATCCCCGTCTTCTCATGCACAGCCTCTATTATGCTGCGGAAACGCTGGGGAGGGTTGGTATCCTTACAGATGACGCCATACTTGGTTTCCCACCCCCTGAAAACATTATCAAGCACATCGTCAAGCTTACCCGGCTCTGCGTAACGCTCCATATTCAGGTCAAGACGCAGAACCGGATAAGATTTCCAATCCCAATCAGTCCCGTCTATATATAATCCTTTGAAAAGCTCCCGCCTACCCTCAAAAAAGTATTGCAGAGTCGATAGAAAAAGGCTTTTTCCAAAACGGCGCGGGCGCGCCAGAAAGTAATATTGGCTGCCACTATGCACTATCTTTTCAATATATCTTGTCTTATCTACATAAACGCAATCCCGAGTGCGAAGCACACGAAAATCCTGTTGACCGACACCATACTTTTCTTTCTTCTCCATAGCAATATTTTTATCTAGGCTTTTGGCAAATTTAATAATTAATCCTTACACACCAAAATTATAATATAGCATTCTTAAAAACTTAAGGTTTACAACTTTTCTAAAATTAAGATGTGAGCAACACGAGCACTATACCGAAGATTATGAGCAGGGTGTTGGAGACAGCATACGTGATGGTGTAACCCAAAGCAGGGACACTGCTGCCCAAACGTTCCTGCACAGCTCCAAGACCTGCCGTAGTCTTTCGCGCTCCGGCACAACAGCCAAGAGTGACCGCAGGATGAAACTTAAACAGCTTGTGACCGATAATGATGGCAAGGAACAAAGGCACAAGGGTAACTATCAGTCCGGCAATAAAGATCTTGGGACCAACCTCCGCAAACGAGCTTACAAACGAGGGACCTGAAGCAATGCCTATCACCGCGATATACATATTCAGTCCAAGATTATTAAATACCCACAACGATGCCTTGGGAATCGCTCCATATACAGGACGTTTCGCACGTAGCCAGCCGAGCACAAGACCTGAAACAAGCGCTCCCCCACTCGCTCCGAGACTTACCGGCACATTCCCAAACTTGATGGCAAGCGCACCGAGCAGCCCACCCAACAGAATACCAAGCCCAACAAATACAAAGTCAGTGGCAAGAGTACGCGGATCGGCATAACCTATCTCCTTAGCTGCACGGTCAAGGTTTTTCTTTAAGCCCACAAGCTCAAGTATATCGCCAGGTTTAATGGCTGTCTGTTTAAGGGGATTAAGAGGAATGTCATTACGTTTTATGCTCTTTATATCCACACCGTCCATCCACTTATTCTCAAACAGGTCGCGGATAGTCTTTACATTACAATGCTTAGACACCGTTACATCCACATCCTCGACCGGGAAGTTTAGTAAATCAACGCCCGGTACTTCTCGTCCTAACCACTGAATATCGGTGACTATCATCTCTCGTCGCCCTGCCAAAGCCACAGTGTCACCCGGTTTGATCACAATGTCAGGGGTAATGACATCAATGCGCCCTGAGCCATCCTTACGTTCTATACGCTCTATTGTCACACGTTTACCAAGTCGCTCAAACTCCTCTTCAAGCATAGCTACGCTACGCGGCTCCGACATCCAGCTACCATCAGCCACATATGCCCTGAACGCCACCGGACGGCATGCATTGAAACTCGCCGGGTCATTCCCGGATGCCGGACTGAGGGTTTTCTCAAGTTCACGGGTCATAGCTTTCACTTTATCTATGCCTCCCATAAGCGCGGGACCCACATAGCCGAGAAGCCATACAGCTCCCAATGTCCCGAACACATAGGTCATCGCATAGCACACCGGGATGGCATCTACCATAGACTTTATGGCAGAGGGGTCGCCCGGCAAAGAGTTGATCGTATCCTCAGCTGCACCGACCACGGGAGAGGCAGTTGAGGCACCTGCCATCATTCCGGCAGCCTGACCGGGATTAAGGCCAAACCAGAATGCCACACCGATAGAAGCGGCAAGAATCAACGCGCATACCACTACGGCAAATAGTACCTCTTTCAAGCCGTTGCCACGCAACGACCTGAAAAACTGCGGTCCCACACTGTAGCCTATACAGAAAAGGAATAGCAGGAACGAAACGGACTTCAGGGGACCACCGACGTTTATGTCCATCTGCCCCACAAGGACACCGATTATCAGCACCGAAGTGACAGTACCGAGGGCAATACCCTTTATTTTCACTTTTCCGAGCAAGAAGCCCAGACCAATCGTAAGGAACACAGCCAAGGCAGGCGTATGTCTGAATACTTCCACAAACCACATATTATCTTTGCAATCTCACTATAACAATTATTTGATTAAGATTTACAAAGTTAACATTTTTTCTCCAACTACCTCACAATTCTCCCAAATATAATCTTCGCCTTTATTCGCCACTGTCTGTATCTCTAACTGCCGATTCATATTTATATCACGACCTCCTCATCCGGCAACTGCGGGATGAGGAGGTCGTGACGTTATTTATTTTCATAAATCATAAATCATAGTGCTCAAGACGCGGAGGACGCGGAGTCAGATCGTAATAATCAATCGACCTCACTTCCAGACTACAATACACCATTGCGTCATAACTTGGATAGAGGTCTGAAAGAATAGAGTTAGTAGCATATATCTCTTTCTGAACTTCGTCAGGGACATCAAACTTTATGTCACCACTCATTCTGACGGATATGTTTCCTTTCATACCAAGAATTTCCACAGCCGGATTTTCAGTCAGTTGGCGATACACCTCCTTACGTGGAGAAGTGGCAAAATAGAGAGTATGCCCTTTAATAAGCATTACCTGAAAGACACGCAGATTGGGGCGGTTGTTCTCAACCGTCCCAAATGCTACGTCTTTGTTCTCTCTTAAGAAATCAAAGGCTTCTTCCATAATAATCAATACGCTACCGTGAAACGTTCCTTATGGTGTTTCGGATTCTCAAGCTCGTCAATCATCGCCATGGCATAGTCCTCGACAGAGATAAAACTATCTCCTTTTTCATCAACGAGCAGATCATCTTTACCTACACGGTATTTGCCGGTTCGCTTACCATATTCAAGATTACCGAGGTTAGCGGCAGGAGAAAGGAATACCCAGTCAATGTCATTCTCCTTTGTCAGTGTGTTGAGATAGAACTCACCCAAAGACTTAACTCCGGGAATCCAAGCATCGGGTAATGTTCCTGTATCAACAAGACGCAGACCCGGTTTTACAAATAAGGTACCTGCACCGCCTACAATGAGGAGACGTAGCACACCTGACTCTTTGGCACCTTCGAGTATTTTCGGATAATTCTCCAGTGTGTCCTCATAGAGTTTTGGATTTGCCCATCCGGGATTGTAGGCACTGATAATTGCATCCTTACCCTTAGCATACTTTATAATCACTGCAGGATCGGTTACGTCTCCTTCCACAACGGTAAGGTTGGGATTTGTAATATCTTTCAATTTATCGGCGTTACGCACGATTGCAGTCACTTTCTCACCTCTTTCGAGGGCTTCATTCAGGAGCGCACGACCTACATATCCGGTTGCACCCAAAAGAACTATATCTTTCATAAATTCTTTATTTTTATAATTGGTAACTTTTTGTTATCTTTGTAAATATAACAAAAGAAATTGAGATATGGTTCTTATTGATTTTACTGAGAGTCAGTTACATCAATGTTACTTTTACTCAAATTCAAATCATTCTGAGATAAAAAATTTTTTGAAAAAAATGAAAAGATCAACACTCGTCGATGCGTTCGATCCCAAATGCCCGATTCGCAACATACTTGCCCGCTTCTCTGAGAAGTGGGGACTACTTGTGATTTATACACTGACATTGAAACCCAAGACACGTTTCAATGAGCTACGAAAACAGATTCCTGACATATCCGCCCGTATGTTGAGCGCGACCCTGAACACACTTGTGACCGACGGATTAATAGAACGACATTCCTATAACACTGTTCCTCCGACAGTGGAATATTCACTCAGTGAGATAGGTCGCTCACTTGTTCCTTACCTGGAAAGCCTTATAGGATGGGCAAAGGAATATAGTGAAGATATTATGAACAATAGACTAAAGGCAACTAATAATTAGACAAAAATTTCAAGTGCCATTTCTATACTGCAAAATTTTTATCAACCGTGCGTATAAATCGAAGTTTATTTTGTATCTTTGCCACACAGTATTGATAATCTAAAATCTACCATATGAGAAACTTGTTTATTTCCATCACGCTCTTCACTGCCATAGGTGTCACCTCCTGCACAACCTCCGGTAGCCAATCAATAGAGGAAGCTCCGGTTTTCGATCTGGAAGGGAATGTAGATGCAGAAGTAAGTAAGCCTGTGAAAGTATATGATCTTACTTATACTCCCCTCAACGACGATGTTCAGGAAGCGTTCTTTAAAAGTGCAAATATAATTGACGTAGTAGGTGACACCGTATTGCTTTTTGAAGACAACCATCACGCCTCACGACTGATTATGTTTAATCTAAGAGATGGAAGGTATCTCGGACAGATAAATCATCAAGGTCAGGGACCGGGTGAATATACCTCAATATTGGGTGCATTTGTTGACGGCAGTAAGCAGACTGTGATGTTGCCGGATTTCTTCTCTCCTAAAGTAAATGTATATTCCCTAACTGCTGATTCATTAATCGGCACTATCGACCGTGAGTATGTCCAATCTATGATGGAACCTATCGGCAATGTTGAATCCTGCATAAATGTGGCTGTTCCTACAGAGGAGGGTTTGAAAATTATGCAATATGACCGTAATTATTCGTTAACCGACTCCATAAGCCTGCCGGGATTTGAAGGTGGTAACTTCTCCACTATCTGGGCAAATGCCGGGACAGAGGGTATTTTTATGGGTGGAGACACCATCTTTGCACTGCAGCCGGGTATTTTGAAACCTATTGCCATAGCCGACAGAGGTAAGTTTACGATAACTCCGGAAATAGATCAGAAGATCATTATGGAAATTTTAGACTCCGGAGAATCAGAAATTGAGATCCTAAAGCCGTATATGCTCATACGCAATGTTAGATTTACCGATGATAAGATGTTGATCACCACAATGCATAACGCAAAAAAGAATTCTGACCTGTATGATATGTCAACCGGTAAACTAATATACCGTAACACCTACGATACCCTTGAGAAACCAAGCTCCATAGTCATAACAGGTGAAAATAACAGACCGTTACAAATAGAATCTCTTTTCGCTAAAAACGGTATTTGGTATGCCTTGGTCAGTGAAGACGTCGTAGCTCAATCAGCAGATACAAATTCAGAAGACGCAAACTGTGCCCTCGTCAGTTTCCGGTTCTGACGCTGTTATAATTTATCTTAAGCGTGTCAGCTCTATGGATTCCTTTCCGGTGAGATTATCAATCGTTATTTCGATTATGGCAACGGTTTTAAGGAACTTGATTTCTTCCGTTGCATCGAGTCCGATACAATATTTCCGTGATAGTTTCCATAGAGCCTCCACCTTTTCGTTGTCATCTTCAACGATTCGTGCCCTGCCGAATACTACTGCACTTCGGAAATATGTTGTAAATTCCTCCGGCACAATATCCCCTTGAGCTATTACACACAGTGACATCTTTGGGTTACGCCTCAATGCATCAATCTTATGACCCTCCTTAGCCGAATGTAAATAAATATGTTCACCGTCATACACATAGTTTATGGGTACGGCATAGGGATAATCGTCATCGCCACTTACGGCAATGACACATTCGTGACCGTTACGCAATATCTCCTTTGTCTCCTCCATCGGCAACTGCTGCCTGAAGCGTCTCATCTTATGCTGCATTATCTAACACACTTAAATACAATCTAATCTATTGTTACTCTATATTCTCCATCTTATCCGTTCTTATCCGTTTTTCTCACCCCAATACCTTTAATCCGATAATTGAAAGAATCAGGGTCGTGATGAAAAATATTCTCCAGAAAGTGGCAGGTTCACCGAAATAGAATATACCCACCAAAACGGCTCCTACTGCCCCTATTCCGGTCCAGACAGGATAAACCGTACCTATGGGCAAACGCTCAGCTGCCTTAGCCATCAAGCCCATACTGAGCGTGAGAGCAACAAGGAAACCGATCCACCACCATACCAGCTCGTGACCGACCGCTGACTTTGTTTTGCCGAGACAGAACGTGAACGCCACCTCCATACATCCGGCTAAAATGAGAATTAACCAATTAAACATAATATCTGAAAAACCTATTTGAGGGCTGCAAGAATTCTCGGCGTCTCCTTCTAAGGTAATGCAAAGTTACAACTTTTTTCCGTATTCTTCCACCAAGCCCCTATGGATATGAATAAAGCCCGTTGCATAAAGGTCTTTGCAACAGGCTCCATTGTTTTGATAGAATAGATTTTAACCGAGGAGACAATCCAAGAAATGTCTCTCCATATTTTAGCTAAATTAGGATTATTTGCTGAAATCCAATTTGCCACTGATAATATCCTCGATCATCCCCTCATATGGTGCTTCGGAAATTACCTTCTCATTGTTGGCACCCTCATTCTTGGCGTAGAAAATATCACCAAATTCGGGAACCACATACTTGGGATAAGTAGCATATTTCTCACGACTCTCCTCCATCAAAGGTATATGCTCATTCTGATAGCATACGGTGATTTCAGGATGCTCCTGTACCCACTTCGGGAAGAATATAACACCGTGAAGCTTATTCTCCTTAGGCATAAAGTTGAGACTCACATCTGTGCCGGTAGGCTCAGTCCAGGAAATCTTATACACACCGTCGGTAAGTTTAACGATGTCTGCTTTCTGGTCGCGCACCCAACGCCCACCAACCATACCGCTATGGATACGGTAGTCAACAGTGTTTTCGTTTTTCACATACAATTCATAATTCCATCCGTTAGCGTAGGTGTAGATGAAATGAGATCCAATAAATTCTTTCATAGTATTTTATATTTAATAGTTCTTCTTTTATTTTCTACTGCAAAGATAATATATTATCTTTGTGCCTGATTTGCATATTGCGACAAATAATTAACATTTTAAGCCATATGAGCAAAGAGCAGGAAATTTATGCCGATTTAATAAACCATACCCCTGAAAATGAAATACATATAAAAACCACAGGACGTGAAGTAGTAGATCTGCCTCCACATCTACATACCAAAGAGCAAATTATGTACACGACTTCCGGGACGTTGCGAATCCAAGTGCAGGATTGCAGCTACTTTGTGCCGGAGCATCATATAGCTTGGATTCCAAAAGGCACCGAGCATAAATTGTCAAGCAATAACCGTCAAATCTCATTGCGCACCATTTATTGCCCTTTACCCGATACCATCCGCCGTGTGTTTACAGTCTACAATACCAACCGCCTCATTGAGGAAAATCTTAAATTCATATGGCATAACAATGTTATCCGACAATCCGAGAAAGCTGAGGAATACGATTTCTGTATAAGTTTCCTTAAACTCCTTTTAGCTAAAGGTGAAGAGTATAAGACTCCCCTACAGGCAATAGTTCTACCTAACGACAAGCGTCTACAGGCAGTCATGAGCTATATGACCGACCATCTTAGTGAGGAACTAAGTATGGACCTTATAGCCTCAAGATTTGGGCTTTCAGTGAGAAACCTCAGCAGGCTATTCCAAAATTACGGAATAAGATTTACCGACTACCTCAACTATCAGCGCATCACACGAGCCATCGAGATGATTGCCGACCGCAACAAGACAATGCAGGAGATAGCCTACGACGTAGGCTTCAACTCCCCCAACAACTTCAACCGCGTCTTCAAGCAAATCTTAGGCACCAACCCCGGCACCTTCTACAAAAACCTCCAACATCACTGAATAAAGTACATTTTTACTTATCATTCTTACGCATATATATAATTCTGAACTCCTTACACTTTCTTCTTTCCTGTTTAGCCGATGCGATTGAGTAGGTATTATACTTATCATATATATCCAATCCGCGTCCAAGGCTTATGCTCCACCCATCGTCTGTCGTTATCTGCCTGTCATGAAATTCTCGGAAAGAATAATCAAAGTCTATTCCGTATGTAGCCATATCATCTTTGATGTCGTCTAATCGGTCTATCAGTGTAGGAAGTTTTTCGTCTTCCTCCCAAGTTACAAGACGAATCTTTATATCTTCATCAGGACGGTTTTCTACGAGCATAGTAAGAAATTCAATTAAATTCCGCAGTTGCCATGAGGTTCTGACCCATGGATCCTCAATTATAATTTCCTTCGATTTCGCCAGATAAGGCATAAAGAGTTTTTCAAAAGTCACTCCGGTCTGTCCGAGGCGATAAGTGGTTGCACCCTCCGGAAGTCTCTGTATTCGCTCTCTCTTCTTAGCCGGTTTATCCTCCGAAGCTGTGGATTGTTCCTTCTCTAATGACTGGGAATCAGCCGAGGCATTAGTATGCAAATCAGTCTCAGAGGGATTAAGTGACACAGTAATATTATTGCTTATCTCTTCGAGAGTCTCAACATCTATCTCCTGACCGTCTTTAAGTCGGGTGTACTTGAATATGGCAGGTTCAGCTTTAAATGTCTCGTCTATCTTATAAAGCTGATCTTTCACTCGTTTACGGCTCTCTGCTGCAAAGTCTACAAGTTCGTAAGCCTCATCATCGGTCATATTTCCATCCGGATACAGCAGCTTCACCATACCTGAGAATGTCTTACGAATTGCATTGTGATCTCTTTCAGAAAGTGACCCATCAAATGTAGCATACTGTTTCAGTAACCCGGTTAAATCTCTGTCACGAAGCGCATGGAGAATAGCGGCTAAATAATCGGAAATCAATCCATATCCTTTACTGAAACTATCCTTCTTCAGCATACTAATTTCCCAACCCGGATTGTAAAGGTGAATACGGTCAAGGAATGCACCCTTTATGAAAGAAGTCGGGATGGAGTCAAATAGATGAGAATTACGAAGCATATATGGAACGGTATGCTTTGTGTTGCCCACAAACACCATAGAAGCTGATGCCTCATGTGTAGCCTTACCGCGATTGAACGACTTATTGGCAAGATAGTTCTGCATAGTGTCTATGAGGACAGCCTCTACATTGCGCCCTTTCTGTTGCTCAAATTCATCCCATGCCACTACATCCCAATAACCTACAAGTCCAAGTTCCTCTTTTCTACCGCTCATACGTACAAAGAGTCTCGGAGAAGTGACATCACCACCGCTGACCAAAACGCCATAAGGGGAAAGTTCCTGAAACACGTGGCTTTTACCCGTACCCTTCGGTCCAAGTTCCATAAAGTTAAAATTATTCTCAATGTGTGGCAGTAGACGTGCAAGAGTGATGAATTTCTCCCGACGGTTCAATTTTGACGGTTCAAGCCCAACTGTATGTATAAGGAAATCAATCCATTCATTCGTAGTGAAATCCTTACGATGATCAATGAAGTCCTGCAAATCAATATTCGAAATCTGAACAGGCTTTAAAGTTTGAATATCCCAACGTTGTTTTACATCTTCACCCGGAATGTACCCTATAGTGACAATGCACCATACTCCATTACCGGACAGGAGTTTAGGATTAGCCAGTATATAATTGGAACCGATGGGCACATTTGTGAGTCCAAGATTCGCAAATGAAGCTACATATTGGTCATCTCGCTCATTAAGGACAGCCGTAACCTTATCGATAACACGGAAACGCCCACGTTCTTTAATCCGGCTCTTGACAATCTCATTGTCTGCTCTGCGGATATAATTATTCTGTATTACCTCCTTTACTTTTTCAAGACCCAGCTCAATGGCCTCCTGATCATCTGTGGCACAGTATTGGCCAAGAAGATATTCCAATACATAAGTTGGCACAGGGAGACCCCCCTTTACCTGAAAAGCGAGATCCTTACGCACTACCTTGCCGCAAAAGCTATTTAATATTTTCTCTTGAAGTTCCATATATGCTTAAAAAAAGTCTTGTTCTATAATTGTGTTGTTTTTCACAGGCTCTTTCACGAGCGGATTCAATCTCTTGCCATCTTTAGCATCATATATCCTCAACTGAAGAAGTCCGGGCGTTACCGATTGATTCAATGTAAGTGTGATGACACTGATTCGGTTTGATGGTTCCGGCTCGTTGCTGTCTAAGGTGACGGACACTTCATTCGACACCGCTTTGTCCCCTTGATAAATCGCACAGACAATGGTATGGGGCAGCATAGTCATGTCTACCACATCTTCTTGTAGAATATTTAATTTCAATCGGCTTGAAACTATAGTCAAATTATGGGTCAGAAGTGATACTCCTACAAAGTCAGTCTTTTCGCTACGGCGCTGACTACTGTGGATGACCGGTACAATCATCTCCTGCAATGAAGCACCTCCGTGTACAAAGTTATATCCACCGGCAGCCGCTATTCGATTAGTGCCCTTTGGCACTCCTACATATACAGGCTCAGCAGATTCTATCGACGAAACCTTGTCAAGAGGAAACTTGACTATGCCTTGTATGCATTGTGAATCAGTAGTGAGGTAATATCTTGTCTTTTTCTCAATATCCGAATCTTGAATCTGGAGTTTGTCCTTATCCTCGATTTCTATCTCATTATATAAGAATCCATGGTCAGATGTCACAATGACATTCACCACGTTCATTGATGCATGTAGACTCTTGACGAGAGATGAAAGCTGCTCCACCGACCTACGGCAAGCATCAATAACATCGACCGGATTCTGACCATGCCCTGCATCGTCAATTGTGTCGTGATACAGATAAACCAAGGGATGTTTAAACACGTCACGGTTGGTGGAGAGATTATTTTTCACATACTCGGAATACTTGATGCAGATGGCATCTGCGCGATATGACGCGAGATAATTACTACGCATCTCTATGGTAGAAAGTATTTGTCCGTCAATAGCCATTGTCACACCGTTCTCGTTTCTGACAAGAGTAAGGCGCTTATGGGGTAATAATGCTTGTTTACAATATTTCGTCTCAGTAGGAAGCATACTCAAATTGGCAGACAGTTTTGCCATATGTTTCTCCCGTCCTAACGTGTCAAGCAATTCTTGAGCCACCTCATAACGTAGAGCATCGGAAATAATCACAACAAGCTTGTTTTTACCACCTGTTCCGGCATATTCCCTTTTATAGAAATCTTCCTGCCGAGTAATACTGACGCTGCTCAAGTCTTCACCATACTCAGTGACACAATCCATCCATTCCAGATTTATATCGTTGACTAAGCGTGCATAGTCAACATCGAGTTGATGCTTACGTTGTTCCAATGCAGGAATGATAGGAATTATTTCTGATATTAGTTTATGATGAGCCTCCAAAGCTTTGCGGTAGAGTTGATCGAAAAGATAGAAATCTGAGGTATACCGTTCTATATAATCCTGTGGGGTAGATAATTTAATAGAACCGAGTCTAAGTTTTTTCTCATAAAATGCCGCCACTTTGTCAATGAAATCCAATGCTGAAATTATCTTACCCTTCTCATTGAATTTCATTGTGAGAGATACCACTCGTTGTCTTGTCTCGGCAGGGTTTTCCAAAAGTGACACTTCAAGAATATGATTGAGTATCGGCCATATTAATGCTTCAGTCATAGCATAATATTGTGCATCTATTCCATATACGTTTATCAGTTCGCTTTCACGTATATTCGACGCAAGTTCCTCAAGTGCCTCTTCGAATCCTTTTCGCCACTGTTTTGTAGAAACACCTAAATCAAAAATACGATTTATCTGCTGTAGCCGGAGAGCAGAATTAATCTTCAACGACTTGTATGAATCCGCACTATTGGGTGCCAAGAGTTGGGTTATACTATTGTATTTCAATGATTGGACTACATCCTCCATTTTTTCAATAGTGTTGGGATTGTAGCTCACACCGAAGATACGGTTAAGCCTGTCATCTATGGCTGCTTTTATATCCCGATTCTTCTCAACACGCAGGAAAAAATTTATTCTCTTTGATTCTTCACTTTTTCTACCGAGAAGAATCATTCGTAGAATAATAGATTCCCAATCAAGCAATTTTTTATCACCGAGATAAGAACTGATTATAGAACGAATAGCAAGATCTTCTGAAAAAACGTCGGGAGAAAGATAATCCTCAATTATATTCATAACCTTAGATGACTGGAGTTCTCCCACATGGCGTTTTATAAAAACCCTATGCTTTTCCGAAATCCTATACTGTTGCATAAAAGCAGCATAGTCATCTTCTCGATATTCCATATTGGCTTTCAGCACGTCCATCAATGGAAATTCAAGTTGCTGGCTCTCCGTCTGAGGCATAGCGACGTCCCTAAAAACGAGAATCACCTTTTTATCCTTCCACTCGTTCTCCAAATGATATTTTGTAC
>CAMWIF010000021.1 GCA_947174225.1 uncultured Porphyromonadaceae bacterium
ATCCGACGTTATGGAAATGTATATGTGCCGGAGGAAGAATGTTGATGAATTATGCTGTGCCCAACGCTTACCGGAAACTTATTTCGAATTATGTGTTCCTCCCCGACACAGATGAGCGCACATATTGGCTCACAGATAATCCGGAACAGATAATAATGACTTTTTCACCCCCACTCAATAAGAATAATTTACGGAGCGGTTTCTATTTAGCCTTCAGCGTGGATCTGCTTGACGATAAACTGAATTTCCTGGGCAGCGTCGGATTAAGTGCCGACGGAAATGTGGAAATCTGCGTCGGAGACAATGTGGATTATAAAATAGGACAATACCAATACACAAACCGCAACCTCATCATTTCCTTAAACGACGGCAGCAATGCTCTCGGAGTAGGCAACCGGTGGCGACTTATAAACATTGACACCATTCCCGAAATCAAGTCGCTCAACGACAAAATTGATGACGATGAGATATTACGTGCTATAGTTAAGGGAAGCGGATTTGAGTTTTTGCCGGACTATGTCGTTACCGACGTTGTCGTGTCAAGAAACGAAGTGAGCATCTATCTGAGATCAGGGAAAAAATTGGTGATAGCACGCAATGCGTATGAGTTTCTCTCCTCAATAGTGCCTGCCGACAGGGTAATGGTGGTGAGACGCACAAAAGATGGCTCAAAACTTGTATCTTGGTCTGACCAGAACCATATGATTCCACTCGATGAATTTAAGTTGGAGGATTTGTGCCGCGAATGAGGAGTTACGTCAAAAGAACAATGATTTCGGCTTTTATTGAATTTTTTACGCCACAGTGGCACTTTGCTATTGTGGCAATCCTTTTTTTTCATTACTTTTGTCAATCGGTTTAGGTGGTCTGCCAAAATAGGAATCTTTTAATGTCACAACCACTCGTTTTCCGATCCTGACTCAATCATTAACCCAATAAAATCAACAATCATCATGACAACTGAAGAAATGCAGAAAAAAATCGAGGATGTCTTTGCCGAGCGCTTTGGCGGCGAAGGTAACATATATGCCTCCGCAGGACGTATCAACCTCATCGGTGAGCACACCGACTACAACGGTGGCTTCGTATTCCCCGGTGCCATCGACAAGGTGATCATGGCTGAGATCCGCCCCAACGAGCTTAACAAGGTGAGAGTTTTCTCTATCGACATCGACGAATATGCAGAATTCGGTCTTAATGAGGAGGATGCACCTTCTCAGTCTTGGGCACGCTACATCTTCGGCATTTGCCGTGAGATTGAGAAGCGTGGCGGCGTAGTGAAAGGCTTCGACGCTGTATTCGCTGGCAATGTTCCCCTCGGTGCAGGTCTCAGCTCTTCGGCAGCTCTCGAATCTTGCTTCGCATTCGCTCTCAACGATCTCTTCAACGACAACACCATCGACAAGTTCGAGCTTGCCAAGATCGGTCAGTCTACAGAACATAACTACTGCGGCGTGAACTGCGGTATCATGGACCAGTTCGCATCCGTATTCGGCCGTAAGGGCAACCTCATGCGTCTCGACTGCCGTTCTATGGAATATGAGTACTTCCCCTTCAATCCGGAAGACTACCGTCTCGTGCTCGTTGACTCCCGCGTAAAACACGAGCTTAAGGATTCTCCCTACAACAAGCGCCGCGAATCTTGTGAGCGCGTAGCAAAGCGTCTCGGCATGGAGACTCTCCGCGATGCTACAATGGCTGACCTCGACGCTATCAAGGGTGACATCTCTGCTGAGGATTACTTCCGCGCACGCTTCGTGATCGGTGAGAAAGAGCGCGTTCTCGCTGTCTGCGACGCACTCAACGCCGGTGATTATGAGACTGTAGGCAAGAAGATGTATGAGACCCACGAAGGTCTTTCAAAAGACTATGAGGTAAGCTGCGAAGAGCTGGATTATCTCAACGACGTTGCCAAGGAGATGGGCGTTACAGGTTCTCGCATCATGGGCGGCGGCTTCGGCGGTTGCACAATCAACCTTCTCCCCAACGACCTCCACGACAAATTCGTAGAGGAAGTGACCAAGCGTTTCAACGAGAAGTATGGCCACGAGCCTCAGATCTATGATGTGGTAATCTCCGACGGCGCACGCCTCGTAAAAGAAGCTCCCAAGGCATGAAGATAACTAAAAAGACCGCTCCCTCTCCCGTAGGTGAGCTTACACTCTTCACCGTCACCAACGACAAGGGCGCAAGCGTGGTTCTTTCTACCCTCGGTGCTGGAATCGTAGAGGTGAACGTCCCCGACAAGGAGGGAAAGATTGCCAACGTTGCCCTCTCATATGCCAATCCAGCCGATTATATGGCTGACGGTCCTTGCTTCGGCAAGGTTCCCGGTCGCTTCGCCAACCGCATCGACAAAGGTCATCTTGAAGTTGACGGCGTGACTTATCAGCTTACCATTAACAACGGTCCGAATGCCCTCCACGGCGGTCCCACCGGTTTCCAGAACCGCAACTGGGAAGCTGAGGAGCTATCTGACGGAGTACGCTTCACCTATAAGGCTGCCGACGGCGAGGAACAGTATCCCGGTGCGCTGACAGCTGTGGCTGAATATCACTGGAGCGACGATGACGTGCTCACACTCATCCTTTCCGCCACCACTGATAAGGCTACCGTGGTAAACCTTACTAACCACGCCTATTTCAATCTTGAAGGTGCCGACGCGGGCAGCGTCCTCACCCACAAGATGAAAATCAAAGCCAACCACTGGCTCCCCACCACCGACAGCCAGATACCTACCGGTGAACTTGCCGAGGTGGCAGCCACTCCGATGGATTTCCGTGAGCCGAAAGAGATTGGCAAGGATATAAAGGCTGATTTCGAGGCTCTGAAGATTGGCAAGGGCTACGACCATTGCTGGGCTTTAGACGGCTACAAGAACGGCGAGATGAACGAAGGCGCCGTAGTGCTTGAGGCTCCCGAATCAGGACGTGTGCTTACAGTATCAACTACCCAGCCCGGCGTGCAGGTCTACACAGGCAACTGGCTTGCCGGCTCACCGCTCAACGCCTCCGGCAAGAGCTATGAGGACTACGACGGCGTGGCAATAGAGATGCAGGGATTCCCCGACGCTCCCAACAAGCCCGGTTTCCCCTCATCACTCCTTCGCCCCGGTGAGGAATACAAAGAGGTGATCCGTTTCGCTTTCACCACAAAATAATCCTCCCGCATCCGCTTACCCTCCCGGAATAATATACCCAAAGGCATCTCCGTGTCTCACCACGCGAGATGCCTTTCTTTTTCCCCTAAATAAACCAAAGAATACCCTAAACCTTACCATAAATCCTAAACCTTAACCCCTAAACCTTAAACTCTAACCCCTAAACCCCAAAAACACCTTTCACAACTCAGGATTTTTTTATAATTTTGTGTTATGGAAAATAATTCAGCCGACCACACCCCTGCCGGAGAGTATCCGGCAGTGCGCCCAGATGTCATGACATACGATGACATCCGCAAGATGGTGCCCGCTCTCGACGGTCACGAAAAGTTGGTAAACAAGGTGTTACACTTTCTCTCCATCGACAAGGTAAACCGTATACACAGCACCTACTGCAATACTCCCGGCGTGCCCTTCGCGCAAAGCCTCGCCGACAAGGAGTTTAAATGGAAAGTACGCATCGACAATCTTGACGTGCTCGAACAATTCAAGGAGGGTCCCTTCATCACTGTCAGCAACCATCCCTTCGGCAGCTACGACGGCATTCTCCTAATCGACATAGTTGGCTCCATACGCCCCGACTATAAGGTGATGGTCAACCTTATCCTCAACCGCATACAGGCTATGCGCCCCAACTTCATCGCTGTGGATCCCCTCAAAAGCGACGATCCGGAGAAGAAGAAAATCACTATGCAGGGCATACGCACCGCTATGAAGCACGTGAAAGATGGGCATCCCCTCGGCTTCTTCCCTGCGGGAGCAGTATCGAAACTTGGTTGGGACCTACGTCTGCACGACCGGGAATGGCAACCCACGATCATACGCCTCATACGCCAGTTGCAGGTGCCTGTGATACCTATCTTCTTTCACGGTCGCAACTCCACCATCTTCAATATATTGGGTGTGATAGACTGGCGTTTGCGCACCCTCCGGCTTCCCAAGGAGATTATGCTTTCATATGGCAAGAAAGTACACATATCAATCGGACAGCCTATCTCCGTGGAACGCCAAAACGAATGTAAGGATCTTGATGCCCTCGGCAAATTCCTGCGCGAAGAGACCTACCGGCTGAAAAGTATGTATAAATAATGATTAACAATGACCGACGACGTTCTTAAAGCAAAACAACGTTTCTCCATAATAGGTAATTCCCCTGCCCTGCTTGCCGCCATCGAACGCGCTGTGAAGGTGGCTCCTATCGACCTCTCGGTGCTCGTCACCGGCGAAAGCGGAAGCGGTAAGGAGTTTTTCCCTAAGATTATACACGCCTTCGGAGCACGCAAACATAAGAAATATATAGCCGTCAACTGCGGTGCGATACCGGAGGGCACCATCGACAGTGAGCTTTTCGGACACGAGAAAGGCTCCTTTACGGGTGCAATCAACACCCGTAAAGGCTATTTCGAGGAGGCTGACGGCGGCACAATCTTCCTCGACGAGGTGGCAGAGCTTCCCCTCACCACCCAGGCGCGACTCCTGCGTGTGCTTGAGACCGGTGAGTTCCTTAAAGTGGGATCATCACAGGTGCAGAAGACCGACATCCGCATCGTCGCAGCCACCAACGTCGATCTTCTGAAAGCTGTGGCGAAGGGGAAATTCCGCGAAGACCTCTATTATCGCCTCTCGACGGTGGTGATCAACGTTCCTAATCTCCACGACCGTGGCGAAGACATACCGTTGCTTGCCCGTAAGTTCTCGGCTGATTTCTCTGAAAAATATCTCACAGCCCCCATCACATTCTCTGAGGAAGCGAAGAGGGCTATGATGCTTTACCGCTGGCCCGGCAATGTGCGCCAGCTCAAAAACATAGTAGAGCAGTTGGCTCTCTTCAACGCCGGTGAGGAGATTTCGCGCCGCCAACTGATTGAGCTTCTGCCGCTCGACCGCTCCGGCTCATCATCGCTCGTGGCTGCCACACGTGATGCTACCTACGAATCGGAGCGTGAGATGCTTTGGCAGTTAGTATATCAGCTACGCCACGAACTGGGCGACCTTCGTGCCCGTATCGACGGCATACCCCCTGCCAAGGAGACCCCCTACGCTACCCACGATTCTACCAAGTCGTTGATTAAGTATGAGGTGTCTCCCACCGACAACGACGAGTGCAACTCAGCCGTGGAGGAGGTCGTAGCTGTGCCTACTCTCGAAGATTCGGAGCGCAATGCCGTGGCGGCTGCCCTCCGAAGAAACGGAGGCAATAAGAAGAAGGCTGCAGAGCAACTGAACATCTCGCCACGAACATTGTATAGAAAAATACACGAACTCGGTCTCCAGCTCGATGAAGGAGCCGATTCTGAACAAGCCGAACTATGACACTCTCCACCCGAATAGCCAAAAGCTTTTGCAGAAAGCTGGCAGTTTATGTATCTCCGCTTCTTCTTGCCCCCCTCTTAGGGGGGTGTATACCGTCATATAAATTCAACGGCTCGGCATTGAACTATGATATATATAAGACCATAGACATCTCTGATTTCCCAATTCGTGCTGCTCTTGTATACCCACCCCTGCAACAGATATTCGAGAATAAGTTGCTCGACACGGTGACACGACAGACACGTCTCCAGGAGATCGACGGCAATTCCGACCTTGAGATGACGGGCGAGATCACAGGCTACTCACTCTCTCCACAGGCAGTGGGCACCGACGCATATGCCACACAGACACGCCTCACAATAACCGTGCGTGTGAAATATACCGACACCAAGAACTCTGCCAACGATGTTGACCAGAGCTTCTCCGCATATCGTCAGTTTGATGCGTCGCTCATGCTTACCGACGTGCAGGACGACCTCTGCAACGAGATATGCGACGAGCTGGTAGACCTGATTTTCAATGCCACTCTCGGCAACTGGTAACCTCTTTTCAATCCTCAACCATTATGACCTCAACTTACAGTTCTGAACACCCCTATTTCATCTATCCGGCGGTAATGATGCTGCGCAACGGCGTCGACGACCCCGATGAAGAGAACCGTCTCCGACGTATCGTAGCTGCAAATGTCGGCGATATACCTGCCCTGCGCCTGATGCTGGGAATCGATCCCGAAGAGTTCGCCTCCTTCTATCCCGACCTCGCCGCTCCCGCCCTCTCCACCGTAGACACCATCTCCTCCTTCCTCAACAGATTCGGACGCGAAGAAGCCCCGTTGCCGGCGGCAGCTGCAGAGATTCCGCTGCCGGAAGAGGCTGTGCCTGTAGCCGAAGAAGCACCCCTGTCAGAAATGGAAGAAACAGCTTCCCCACTGCCTCCGACAGAGCAAAATGCCTACATTTTGATAAAAAATCGTGATTACCAAGGTGCTTTGGAAATTATTCAGCAATTAAGTTTGAATAATTCGGAAAAAAGTATTTACTTTGCAGACCAAATTCGTTTTCTGAAAAAACTTATAGTCAACGAAACCCGAAAACGGTAACATAACAACATCATAACAATGTACATATTTCTCAGCATCCTTATTGTGATCGCATGTCTGTTCCTCATCGGAGCAGTGCTTATCCAGAAATCAAAAGGTGGCGGTCTCGCCTCTGACTATTCACAGGGCAACCAGTATCTCGGTTATAGAAAAACTACTGATTTCATCGAGAAAGCCACTTGGAGTCTCGCTATTTTCATCTGCGTTGTGAGCATCCTTGCCTCATTCGCCATCAAGACTCCCATCAACGTTTCCAATATGGCTCCCGCGCCTGCAGCCACAAGTGCTCCCGCGCCTGCTCCATCATCAGCTCCCGCGCCTGCCCCTGCACAGGTTCCTGGCGGCAACTAATTACCTCAATAAGAAATTAAAGAGGGTGTGTCACAATCGCAGTAAGCTGCTTATGTGACACACCCCTCTTCTTATATCCTTAATATCCTCTTATATCCTTAATATCCTCCTAACCCCCTTTGCCTAAACCTTAATCCCTAAACCTTAAACAAACCACCTAAATATTCCAATTCAGTTTATCCCGAAGTATAGTGGCAAAATTAGAATCCTTGCGGCGAACAAGCAAAGTAGAGAAATCGGCTCGCCTTATCCATATCTTCTCACCTGCCGGCAAAGGATAGCTCTCACCGTCGAGACTCAGGCGGAACTCATCCGTGCGGCTCTCAATCGTAAGCTCAATCTCCGAATCGCCACCAACTACAAGCGGACGCACCGTGAGTGTATGCGGAGCTACAGCCACCAAAGATATGCAGTCGATGGTCGGCTCTAAAATAGGTCCTCCGGCAGAGAGGTTATAAGCTGTGCTACCCGTAGGAGTCGAAACCACAAAGCCGTCGGCACGGTAGTCTGCTAAGAAATGCCCGTCTACACGTGCACGTACCGTAATCATGGAGGCGCACTCCTCTTTCAGGAGCGACACATCGTTGAGGGCAAAGGGCCAAGCATTATCCGGAAGATCACGGCTCTGCACTTCAAGAAGCATACGGCGCTCCACTATCACATCTCCACGGCATATAGCCTCAAGCATCTCACACGCCTCTCCTATGCCGCAGCTGGCAAGGAATCCCAAATGACCCGTGTTAATTCCTAATATCGGTATCTCACGCCTGCCTACCCAACGTGCAGCCCGCAGAAATGTGCCGTCTCCACCTATGCTTATCACTAAGGCTGTGTCTTCCGCCACCCAGTTCGTACACGTCGCGCCCTGCATATCCACGTGGCGACTCCTAAGATAGTTGTAAAGCTTCGGATGCACTGTCACCTCGAAACCTATCTTGTGCATAAAATAAAAAAGCCCGGCAAGTTCTTCGAGATAAGAGTCTTGCCTACGGCTTCCATATATGGCTATACGATTGTTCATATTCCTTTTCTCTCACACGTTTAGCAATGTCTGCAACGCAAGGAGCCTTTCCGCCGCTATCGAAGCGTCACATCTTCCCGATTCCGAGCCGTGAGCCTCCACCACTCGGTAATCGTAGCGTTCAAGACTACGCACTGTAGAAGTCGGATCCGTGTTGCGTACCCTTAGCGTCACTCTGAGACGCCCCTCCTCATCAGGCACACTCAGAAGATCCACCAAATGGGCGTCGCTGTCTTCCACAGCGTGCGCAAGCATACTTGCACTGTATTCCTCCGGCCTACATTCCACTGTGATAACACTGCAGTCATCGCGTGCGGCTATCATCCTTCCAAGACCTTCGAGAAGCGAGGTCTGGTCAATGACGCCAAGCGAGACACCGTCCTCGCTGACCCCTACCTCGTGGCGAGGGGTGTCGAGCAGACGGGGGAGCACCTCTATAAGAGGCATATCAGCATCGATGCTGCGCACCGGCTGGCTCTCTGCCACTGTCTTTCCCGGGGATAATATCTCTCTTGCTGTCATATATTGTCCTTTCTTTTCATAAGGGAGGTTGAACCTCCGGTTAATGTCAGGCATTATGATTTGCCGTTAATGCATTTGTCAATAATACCTAACTATTTAAAAAACGTCTTAATTTAGTATTTTTCTTTGTGCTGAGCGCGTTTTTTTTATACTTTTGCAAATTCAAAATTACAAATTTTGTGCCGAATTTCATCATTGGGCATTAAATTTTTAATTTTTATGTTTCTCCTCCTTGTGGCATAAGCCGCATATATTGAATTGAACGTATTGAATATGACCCGATTAAGTGTTAACATCAATAAAGTGGCAACTCTTCGCAACGCCCGCGGAGAGAATGTGCCCAACGTCGTCAAGTTTGCCAAAGACTGCGAAAACCTCGGTGCCCAGGGCATTACCGTGCATCCCCGACCCGACCAGCGACATATAACCCGCCAAGACGTGTTTGATCTGAGTCCGGTGGTGACAACCGAGTTTAACATCGAAGGATACCCCTCTGAGGAATTTATGGACCTTGTGTGTGACGTACGCCCCGCGCAGGTCACCCTCGTGCCTGACGCACCGTCACAGGTGACGTCAAATTCCGGCTGGGACGTAATCGCCAATGCCGACTTCCTCCGCGACATCTGCAGCCGTCTGGCAAAAGCCGGCATACGCAGCTCTATATTTGTGGATGCCGACCCCGCACAGGTGAGAATGGCTGCCGAAGTGGGTGCCGACCGGGTTGAGCTTTACACCAAGCCGTATGCCGACGGCTACCACACCGACCGCGAGGAAGCTGTAAAGCCCTTCGTGAAGGCTTCGGAAGAGGCTATGCGTCTCGGTATCGGTCTCAACGCTGGTCACGACCTCAACCTTGACAATCTTGAGTTCTTCCACCGCTCGCTCCCACTGCTCAATGAGGTAAGCATCGGGCACGCCCTCATCTCCGATGCCCTTTATCTGGGTATAGGTGAAACGATACGTCGTTACCTCGCTTGCCTCAGTAACAATATTGACAATGATGCCTGAGATACAGCCCCACTGCCGATAACGCCAAGTCAAATTCTTATTTCAAAACCATAATATTTCAAATCCTGCAATGGATAAGCTTTCATTCTGGTCGCTCATCATCGACGGCGGCTATATCATGATTCCTCTCGCTGTGCTCCTCCTCGTGAGCATCTATATCTTCATCGAGCGTTGCATCGCACTTCACCGTGCGGCAAAAAACGACGATACCTTCATGAAGCGTATACGCGACTACATCATGGAGGGGGACATCGAAAATGCCGTCAACCTCTGCAAACGCACTGACACTCCTTATGCCCGTCTTATCCTTAAGGGTGTCAACCGTATCGGCAGACCTATGAACGACGTGCTCGTGGCTATCGAGAACACCGGCAATATCGAAGTGGCTAATCTCGGCAAAGGCTTCTCATGGCTCTCCACCACCGCTGCCGGCGCACCGATGCTCGGCTTCCTTGGCACTGTTGTCGGTATGATCGAGGCGTTCTTCGCTCTCGCAAACGCCGGCACCTCTGCCAACATCACCGTCCTCTCGTCGGGGATCTATCAGGCTCTCGTCACCACCGTGGCTGGTCTTGTAGTCGGCATCGCTGCACTTTTCGCCTACAACTTTCTTGTGTCGCGCGTCAACAGAATCATGAATTCCCTTGAAGCCAAGACTATGGAGTTTATGGATCTCCTCAACGAACCCGCCTGACACATATCACTCCTTCATCATAACACCGACAATCGTGGCTCTTAAAAAGAATTTCCAGACTCTCGACACCTTCTCCATGTCGTCGATGACAGATGTGATTTTCCTTCTGCTCATCTTCTTTATGGTGACCTCTACTCTGATTTTTCCCGCCGCCATCGACGTGAATCTGCCACAAAGCAGCGAACAGACGTCGTTGAAACCCATCACCGAGGTATATATAGATGCCCAGTCGCAGCTTTACCTTGTGGCTGACCGTAACGATTCTATTGAGGAGAACTCGCAGGCACGACCCGTGACACGCGATGAACTCCTCGCCAACCTGATGCTTATCCAGCAGCAAGATTCCCTAAGGGCTGTGGCACTCTATGCCGACAGCACCGTGGCTTACGCCCGTGTCATCGACGTGCTCGACCTTGCTGCCCGAAATAATCTCAAGCTTGTCCTCGCCACCCGCAGTTCACAGAAATGATAAAAGAACTCATAAATGAAAAGAGAAGATAAAGACCGCGCCATAGCTGCGGGGCTTACATTCTTCGTGGCGTTAATTCTGCTACTGGTGTTGTTCTTCGGAGGAATTTCCTACGATCGACAGCTCCTCGCCGAATCCTCCACCCCGGAATTGCTCCCCGTGGAGGAAGAGTTGTTTATTGAGCCTGAGCTGGTAGACCTCGGTGAGGAAGCCTCCGTAAACCAAAATACCAAACCTGCTCCCACTCTGAAAGGCGAACCGGAACCCGCTCCTGAAGACCATGTGGAGATTGTGGAGCCTGGAGAGAAACCCGAACCGGTGGTGAAGCCCGTAGTGAAGGAGGTGACGCAGAAAAAGGAGAGCACGGTACAGAAAAAGAAAGAGGAGCCGTCGCTCACCGATAAGGAACGCCAGAAAGCTACAAGCTCCGTTGCAAATAAATTCGCTCCCAAGAACGGCCAGCCTGAGGGTTCTGACAAGGGCACCTCCGGAGCCGGTGGCGACGGAGTGGGCGTGAGTGGCAACGCCAACGGGCGCACCTTCATAAGCTGTCCGAAACCCGATGTGGCTCTCCGCCAAAAGACAGTTGTGAAGGTAAACGTGGTCATTGATGCCGAGGGCAAGGTCATAGAGGCATCTGCCACAGGGAGTGCGGATGCCTCGATCCGACGTAAATGTGAAGCCGCTGCAAAGCAGGCTCGCTGGTCGGCAAAGAAAGGTGCCACCTCTACCCGAGGCTCCATCACCTTCATCATAACCCCTCGATAACCCCCAAAGTGCATTCCCCGGAAATGATACCCTCAAGAAATGTCAAGGAATGACAGCCTCAAAGAATATCATAATCTCAAGGAATGTCATAAACCCTAAATATAAATTATAAACCCTAAACCCATACGGGATGATCTCTAAGAAATATCAGTTGATCAACAACATCGGCGGATGGTTTGTCTTTACCATCGCGCTGATTACCTATTGGCTCACATTGGAGCCTACCGCATCCTACTGGGACTGCGGAGAGTTCATAATCCAAGCTGACAAGCTTGAAATCGGTCACCCGCCGGGCAACCCGATCTTCATGCTCACAGCCCGATTCTTTGCCAACTTCGCTCCTGATGCCGGCTCCATATCTGTTATGGTCAACGCCATGAGCGGACTGTTGAGTGCGCTCACCATACTTCTCCTCTTCTGGACCATCACCCACCTCGTGCGCCGTCTCGTGGTGAAAGACGGGCAGCGTAAAGACATCTCCGTTCAGCAGTATGTAGCTATAATGGGCAGTGGTCTTGTAGGCTCACTTGCCTATTGCTGGAGCGATACCTTCTGGTTCTCAGCCGTCGAGGGTGAGGTATATGCCTTCTCGTCATTCTGTACCGCCCTCGTGTTCTGGCTCATCTTGAAATGGGAAAACAGAGCTGACCAGCCTCACTCCGACCGCTATCTCATTCTGATAGCCTACATCATCGGTGTCAGTGTGGCAGTCCACCTTCTTAACCTTCTCTGTATCCCTGCCATCGTGCTTGTGTTCGCTTATCGCAAGTGGAACGATATGAACCTTGTGTCATCGTTAGTAACTCTCCTTGTAGGTTTTGCAATCATTGTGCTTGTGCTCTACGGTCTTGTGCCGGGCTTCATCAAGGTAGCGCAGCAGTTTGAACTTCTGTTCGTCAACGGCTTCCATATGAGCTACAACAGCGGTGCCCTCATCTATGTGCTCGTCACTGTGGCGGTGTTCATCTGGGCACTCTATTCTCTCAATAGCCAGAAAAGCGGATTGATGATCCGCCTATCCTTCCTTGCTGCACTTGCCATATCCGGTATATTCTTCTTCGGCAACGGCTTCATCATCGGCTGGATACTCCTGGCAATTGTGGCTGCCCTTATGTTTACTAAATATGGTAGAAACCTGCCTGTGCGCGTAATGACAGTTGCAATGTGGAGTATTGTGGTGATATTCGTGGGTTATTCAAGCTACGCACTTATACTTATACGTTCAAGCGCAGACACCCCGATGAACCAGAATGCTCCCGACAACGTGTTTGACCTCGCTTCCTACCTCAACCGTGAGCAGTATGGCGAGAACCCTCTTCTCTATGGCGAGACTCTCTACTCCTCACCTCAGAAGCAGCTTGCAGGTGTAGCCCGCGACACTGTGGGGCAACTTGAAGACGGCACTGCGGTGATCCTCTCTACCCCATATTATAATCCTGTCATCAACCCCGGCAAACCCTTATACTCAAAAGGTGTGAAGGGAGCTGTGCCCAACTCTGAATACGATTTCCTCTCGCCTTCCGAGATAGCATCCAATGCCTCTCTCGCAGAGCGTGACGGCGATTACTACGTGAAACGTGACTATAAGCCGGAGGCAAAGATGAATCCGGAGCTTAATATGCTTTTCCCGAGAATCTATAGCCGCCAGCACCGCAGCATGTATTCCCAGTGGGTGGATCTCGACACCATGCCCGACCAGCTCGTGCAGATAAACGCCGTAGACCCTGCCACGGGTGAGAAGCTGCCCGAACTTGATTTGACCCGCGAACCTAAATTCAACCAGTTTACCGGCTCATACGCTTATCCAGAGAAGTATGTGTTTAAGCCTTCGTTCGCGCAGAATCTTGCCTACTTCTTCAACTACCAGCTCAACCACATGTACCTCCGCTATTTTATGTGGAATTTCGCAGGTCGCCAGAACGACATCAACAACCAGATGGGCGAGTTGGACGCAGGCAACTGGATCTCAGGTATTCCTTTCATCGACAATTCCCGACTCGGCGACCAGAGCCTTCTTCCTGAAGATCTCGGCAAAAATAATAAGGGGCACAATGTCTACTACATGCTTCCGCTCATCTTGGGCTTGATTGGACTTATATGGCAATCATTTGCCGGACGTCGCGGTATAGAGCAGTTCTGGGTAGTGTTCTTCCTTTTCTTTATGACAGGCATCGCCATTGTGCT
>CAMWIF010000022.1 GCA_947174225.1 uncultured Porphyromonadaceae bacterium
TGCAAAGAACATCTCAGGACTCACCGGTCTGTTGAAATACATATCATCGTTGGCGTAGAGAAAATGCTCCGACAAGTCAGGTATACGGAAGATAAAATGTTCAATTACATTCGAATTAAAACAAGGCAAAGCTTCCGGAGGAAGAATTTCCGTGTGGTCGATTATTTGTATCTTAGGATTTATGGTATCAAGCCATTCCGGCACCTGATTATCCGTGACAATAAATATCTTACGCACCCAAGGGGCATACATCTCCGCAGAACGCAGACTATATTTAAGTTCATCGTTGTCGGCATACCTGCCGTCACAGTTTACTGCTGAATGTGCCTCGGTCTTGCCTATCGCTCTATTTCGCTTCTCAATCCACACGGGATCATTCCCGTTGACCCATAGATAGACCAGATCCACAGGCATATCCTTGACTTCATTTTTCATTTTCAACCCTTTCCTTTATTAACGGATATGCCTTCAGCACTGCCTCAATTGCAGCACTGTTTCTATCCACACCTGATTTGAAATTATATGTTTTAAGTGATATTTCCTTTGGTTTACCTAATCCTTTAGGCTTATTGTAACCGAATGGAACAGGCATGATGCGTGTGCCATTAGCTACGGCAGCCGCCCAAAACCATATGTCGTCTGTAGTGGGAGCGAGTTCGGTAAAAAGCTCCTCATCCAGCATATCCTCCTTCAATGAGCCGGGCGGATAAAGCACTCCTCCCACACCGGTGAAGAGGTTGTCGAGTCGGGCATAGTTCTTTCTGAAGAGGAAGTCATACCAGCGATATTTACTCCATGTTTTATATGGCTTACCGAGCTTCATACGCTTTGCACGATGAGCCAAGATATGGGTGGGATATTCCTTATGCAGTTCGAGCAGACTCTTGAGCATATTCGGATGGTAATGCACATCGTCGTCAACAGTGACAATCACAGCATTCGGAAAATCTTTCAATGCCGGAATTAGCTTACGATAGGAACGTATCTCGTTGTCATAGTTGCGAATCTCAAATATGGGATTCTCCTCAGCAAGCCTCAGAAGCTCCGCAGGCAATGATTTACCCTCAAATTGCGACATTGTGACATAGAGCACCACCTTATCCGGAAGCACACTACCTGCAAGAATAGACTTCACCGTAGGCGCCACATACTTTATCGCTGCCGGAAACGACGTCAAAGATACTATTACCCTATCTTTAGAAGACATCACCATCAGTAATTTTTTAAACTTAAATTTAGAAATTGCTCTCTATAATCCATCTAAAATCTATCCCAAAATCATCCTTTAAAAATATATATGGAAAATTTCTAGTTGCAAATTTAGCCATTATTCCTCTGCCCTACAAATTTCATAATGTTTTTCACGCCACATAAATCAGTAGAGATCGTAGTCTACGGAGAGAACTTGGAATTCTGTGCGGCGGTTGATTTGGTCGGCTATTTCCTGGTCTTCGGGCGAGAGAGTCTCGATAAATTCCTCTGTTAATACTGTTCCCTCCGAGAATTGTGGATACTCACGGTTTATGCGCTTCGTCACTGTCTTAGGCACCTTCTCCCCGTATCCTTTCGGACTCAGACGATCAGCTGCTATACCGGCAGCTATAAGATAATCAATCACACTCTTGGCTCTACGCTCGGAAAGCTTATCATTGTATTCATCGCTTCCCTTACGATCGGTGTGCGCTCCCATCTCTATAGTAACATTCGGATTATCACGCAGCATCTGCGCCATCTCATCGAGGGCTTCCTTAGACTCAGGACGCAGTGTGGCTTTATCGAAATCATAGAAGATATTCTCAACCACCTGAGGCTTATTGATGGCAGCAAGGATAAAGTCAACCCCGTAGTCGGCATCTTCCTCAGCCTCATCGCTCTCAAACTCCTGCTTAACATTGAGATAGCCCTTAGCCCCGGCAAGCATAACATATTTCACACCCCTTTCGAGATTAAATTTGAAAGAGCCGTCATCACGTGCTATCTCCTTCTGATTACTACCGTCATCGCCCACTATGCGTATCACGGCATTTGGCACCGGCTCCTCATCCTTATCAAGAACCCAACCTGAAATTGTAATCTTAATCTCCGGAAGATTGAATGAGAAGATATGGTCGTAGCCACGTGCGTCACCACGGTTGGAGCTGAAAAACCCGGACTCACCGGGACCATAGGTTATGCCGAAATCATCACCCTGGCTATTCATAGGTTGACCCATATTCTCAACACTCCAATAGTCGCCTGTGGAGTTCAGACGGGCACGGAAAAGGTCGAGTCCACCAAAACCCGGATGACCGTCGGATGAGAAATAGAGAAGAGAATCACTTCGGGAATAGGGAAATGACTCATTGCCGGGAGTATTAATCTGAGGTCCCATATTCTCCAAACTTCCTACACGGTCGTTGAGATTTATACGCCATATGTCGAGTCCACCATAGCCACCGGGCATATCAGAAGTGAAATAGAGATAACGACCGTCGGGTGAGACGGCAGGATGACCCACTGCCGAAAGCGTATCGGCAGTGATCTCAAATTTCTGAGGTGCGCTCCAAGTGGCGTCGCTGCGACGTGAGGTGAATATCTCAACCGAAGTGTCGGAATTTACCGATCGCCTCGCACGTGTGAGATACATCGTCTGTCCATCAGGGGAAAAACTTATTATACCCTCATCGACATCCGAATTAAGTTCCCCCTCCACAGGTTCAGGCTTCTGCCACTCCCCTCTCTCATTCTTCTTGGAAAACCATATGTCTCCCTTTTTCATACCTGTTATCTCCGACTTGTTCTCACCGATGGCTTTTTCGTTGGTAGTGGTGAAGAATAGCTGGTCGAAGGTTTTGTCGAGATACATCGGAGCGAAATCGGCACGTCGTGAATTGAAAAGCTTGGCATTCTTAACCACGTAGCGGGTCTTCGGCTGGGTCTTGGCTGCAATTGCCATCTTACATCCTTTTATACCCTCCTCAGCAATAGCATTACCCGGTTGAAGACTAAGAAACGTGTTGTAGGCATCAATAGCTTGGGTATACTTCCCATCCGCCTGCAATGCCTTGCCTAAGTAAAGATAGGACATCGAGTCGGAATACTCATAACGTATTGCATTCTGATATGAGGCCGCTGCACGAGGTGCCATATTTAGTTTCGTATAGCACTGCCCCATCTTATATGCCAACTCGCCACGAAGCGGACGCTCCTCCTTCTTCGTAGCCTTATTGTATATTTTACGGTAGATTTTTTGTGCGTCGAAGTATTCCCCTCGTTCAAATGCCGCATCAGCATCGGAGAGCTTTACCGACTTACATCCGGCTAAAAGTCCCCCTAACGTGACAAGAGTAAGAAATAAATAAAAAAAGCCATGATTTCTCATGGCTTTATAACGTAATTTCAGCTATTCTTATTTTGTATATTTGCCCACTGATGCCTTCACAAAAAAATCTCTTACTTCTGCACCGGCTTTATCTCTTTGATTGCTCTGCGGATGCGGGCTATAACCTCTTCCTTCGGGATGAGCTCGGTGATGTCGAACATATGCGGACCACGGCACGCACCCACCACTGCCAGACGGAAAGCGTTCATAACGTTGCCAAGGTGATAACCCTTCTCAGCTATCCAGTCGAGCACAATCTTCTCCGCGTTGGCAGAGGTCATATCGTCGATGCCCTCAAGCACACCGATAAGCTCCTCCATAATGGCAGGAGTCTCTGCGCTCCAACGTTTCTTTATATCCTTCTCGGCATACGTCTCAGGCGCACGGAAGAAGAAATCTCCCTGAGTCCACAGGTCAGGAATCAAATCAGCACGACCCTTAACCATACCTACAGCCTTAGCCACATACTCCGGATCGACATCGGTAATACCCTGCTCTACAAGCACAGGCATAAAAAGCTCGGCTAAAACAGCATCGTCGGTCTTTCCAAGATACTCGTGGTTGAACCATATACCCTTCTTATAGTCAAACTTCGCACCGCTCTTTGAACAATGCTCAAACGAGAATTTCTTAATCAGATCATCCATACTCATAAGCTCGCTGTCGTCGCCGGGATTCCAGCCGAGAAGAGCAAGGAAATTAACCACTGCTTCAGGCAGATAACCCTTCTCACGGTAGCCTGAGGAGATCTCTCCACTCTTCGGGTCGTGCCATTCGAGAGGAAACACAGGAAAACCGAGCTTATCACCATCACGCTTCGAGAGCTTGCCGTTGCCCACAGGCTTTAGGAGTAAGGGAAGATGTACGAACTGCGGCATCGTGTCGGTCCAACCGAATGCCTCATAAAGAAGGACGTGCAGAGGAGCTGAGGGCAACCATTCCTCTCCGCGTATCACATGACTCACCTTCATCAGATGGTCGTCTACTATATTGGCGAGATGATAGGTAGGAAGCTCGTCGGCACTCTTGTAAAGCACCTTGTCGTCGAGTATATTACTATTGATTACCACTTCTCCGCGAATAAGGTCGTTTACCTTAACGTCACGGTCAGGGTCAATCTTGAAACGCACCACATATTGCTTGCCCTCTGCGATAAGACGGTCAACTTCCTCCTTTGGCATAGTCAGTGAGTTACGCATAGAGCCGCGTGTAGAGGCGTCATATTGGAAATTGGGGATACGCTGACGTGCCTCCTCAAGCTCTTCGGGAGTGTCGAAAGCGATGTATGCCTTGTCGGCATCGAGCAGCTTCTGCACATACTCCTTATATATCTCACGGCGTTCACTCTGCTTGTAAGGGCCATATTCGCCACCTTCACGCACACCTTCATCAAAATTTATGCCGAGCCAGTGAAGAGAGTCGGCTATGTATTCCTCAGCACCTGGCACAAAGCGACGGCTGTCGGTATCCTCAATTCTCAGAATCATATCGCCATTGTTCTGGCGGGCGAAAATGTAATTGTAAAGGGCGGTACGCACACCACCGATGTGAAGAGGCCCCGTAGGCGACGGAGCAAATCTCACTCTTACTTTGCGGTCCATATTATAGTTCTTTGTATCCTTTTCTATGTTTCGTCATTAAAATTTATATTTTCCTTTCCATTGTGCCTTTATCTCCGGGCGCAGGAAGACCTTTACTATGTTGCGGTCGTCTACATTTATATAATCGGGAGCGGTCAGCTTGGCGGTTATGTCGTTTGTACCCGAAGCGGCACTGTATTCCACGGTCATAAACGGTATCATTTCGCGAATCTCCTTCATCGAAGTGACTGAGCCTTTCGGAATGTCGAAAAACGCCTTCAAATCCGGCTCAGAGAAATAGGCACTTCCATCTACCGGAGTAAGCGTAGAGGGATCGTAAAATTCTATCCGGCTGTCGTGGGCTTGCCCTTCCCCTCCCACAGTGTAGATGGTCATTATCACCTCCCCTTTCTTAGTGGGCAGAAGCTTGATTTCCAGCGTGCTCACCGGAGTGACATTCACCTTGAGATAGTCGGGCGTAACTGTCTCAAGCCACGACTGACCGTTGAGAGCGTTCTTAACCCTATACACACTGTCGGTATCCCAATAATCAAGCATATCAAGGCGCGAAGTGGGTTTCAGCAGCTCAACAGCCGGACCTTGAATACGCTCGAAAACACTGCGTGCCGTCAAAGCGGAATCGCCCGGCTTCTCTTGAGCGGAAACCGGGACGATTGCAAGTATGATTAGAGATAGGATGCCTGATAAGCGGCGCCATACTCTGAATGAATCATTTGATAAGATCATCTGAAAGAATCATTTCTTTTTATAAAATATCTCATAACTTCCGTTATACTCAGGCTTCTTGCCTTTCTTGCCCTTGCTCTCCTTCTTATCCTTCTTACCTTTGGAATCTTTCTTGCTCTTAGATTCCTTGCGAGAAGACTTTGAGGATTTCGAAGATTTAGCATATTCCTCCTTATCTGCCTTACGGCGACGCTTTTCACGACGGTCCTTGGCATCACGTGAATAGTCACGGTCGGTAGCTACTTCCGGACGTATGGTTGTGCCGAAGAAATCCACGTTGCGCAGAGCGTCCAGCACCCTGTGGGCATCAGCCTTACGGACATCAAACAGAGTATATTCGGGCATCAAGTCAATACGACCTATATCGGGCTTCGAACCGGTCACATTCTTGTTGACAAGTTCCATAAGGTTGCCGGGGAAGAATCCCTGAGCCTTACCTACATTCACCATAAGACGCTCAAAACCATCCTGTGCGCTACGACGATCCTTATCACGGCTCTTGTCGCGACTGCTCTCCTTGCGCTCCTTACGATCCCTACCGGATTCGGTAGAAGCGTTAAGGTCGATGTCGGGCATATTCTGATAATAAGCCAACAGACGGTTAAACTCAAGTGAGAGAACACGTTTAAGAAGGTCTTCTTCAGAAAGCCATTCAAGTTTCTTACGTACACCGGGAAGATACTTGTTGATCTCAGTCTCATTTACCTGCACACGCTCCAAACGGTCGGCAAGGTTGTAGAGCTGCTTCTCGATAATATGTTCCGGAGTAGGTACCTTCTTATATTCAAAGGTCTTGCCGATACGCTTCTCGATTTCGCGGAGCTTGCTCTTTTCACGTGAGTGGATGATAGCAACAGAGACACCGGTCTTATGGGCACGGCCTGTACGACCGGAACGGTGGGTATAGACTGCTGCATCATCAGGTAAACCATAATTGATGACGTGTGTAAGATCATCAACGTCAAGACCACGGGCTGCCACGTCGGTAGCCACAAGAAGCTGGATCACGTGGTCGCGGAATTTCTTCATCGCAAGGTCACGCTGAGCCTGCGAAAGATCTCCGTGCAGACAGTCGGCATTGTAACCGTCATTTATCAGCTTATCGGCAATCTCCTGAGTCTCCTTACGTGTACGGCAGAAGATAATACCGTAAATATCGGGGTTGTTATCTGCCACACGTTTGAGGGCAAGGTATTTATCATGAGCCTTGACCATATAATATATATGGCGCACGTTCTTTGAACCCTCATTACGGTTGCCTGCCACAAACTCTACAGGATTATGCATAAATTCCTTCGATATTGCGGCAATTTCCTTAGGCATAGTAGCTGAGAACATCAGCATCTTGCGCTCTTCAGGCACGTGCGAAAGAATCTCCTTGATGTCATCGAGAAAGCCCATATTAAGCATCTCATCTGCCTCGTCGAGAATAACCGTGTGCACATCCTGGAGCTTGACCTCACCACGTTTGATAAGGTCGATCAGACGACCCGGAGTAGCCACAATTACCTGCACTCCGTTGCGAAGTGAACGAATCTGGCTATCGATACTTGAACCGCCATATACAGGAAGAATCTTCAAGTCGGGGATATACTTGGAGAAGTCAGCAAGGTCGCCGGCTATCTGGAGACAAAGCTCACGGGTAGGAGCGATAATAAGCGCCTGAGGCACTCTCTTAGCGGGATTAATACGCTGGAGCACGGGCAGACCGAAAGCGGCTGTCTTACCGGTACCGGTCTGTGCCAGACCTACAACATCGCTGTCTTTTTCAAGCAGATGGGGAATTACCATCTCCTGAATCGGCATCGGATTTACAAAGCCCATCTCCTCAATTGCCTTCAGTAAGCGTGGTTCCACTCCAAGATCGGCAAAACCTCTGGTATACTTCGCCGGCTCCTCTACAGGCAATTCTGCCTCTTCAACCACCTCTACAGGCTGTTCGGTCTTCTCAACCACCTCTACAGGTGCTTCAGCCTCTTCCACTACCTCTACCGGACCATCAGAAACAATCGTTTCCTGCGTCTCCTCAACCGGATTCTGCGACATCTCTGACTCCATTCCGGTGTTTTCTATTGTATTTCTATTTTCATCCATAACGGTAAACTATAATTTGGGTCATATACGGGAGCGTCGAAACATATCCTGCAAAGGGGCTTTAACGAAGCCAAGCAGTATCACTCCCACTATATATAACACCGCTGACCGCATAATTCCCGACCACCATACTGTTTTAAATTGCAAAATTACTAAAATAATTCCATATTAATTTGCTTATCCCCTTATTTTATATTAACTTCGTAGTTTAAGTGGCTATTGATAATATTTTCTTCATCACATAATTATTGTCTACCACCACTTACTCTTATCAAACTAAAGACCTGCGTCTATATTTTACGAAATTTAATGTTTTATGAAACGAAATCAAATATTATCTCTGATTTTACCTGCTCTTATGCTCTCCGGAGCTGAGGCATTAGCATGTACCAACCTCATTGCAGGACCCAAAGCTACCACCGACGGCTCGGTGCTTATGACTTACGCTGCCGACTCCCACAGTCTCTATGGTATGCTGACCCATACCCCCGCTGCCGACCATAAACCGGGCAGTGTGCGCAAGGTAGTAGATTGGGACAGTGGCAAACCACTTGGTGTGATTCCTCAGGTGCCACATACCTATAATGTGGTAGGCAATATGAACGAGCATCAGGTGGCAATCGGTGAGAGCACGTGGGGCGGCCACAAGGAACTTGAAGACACCACCGGAAACTCCATCATCGACTACGGTTCTCTTATACAGATTGCTCTTGAACGCTCCAAGACAGCCCGCGAAGCTATCGACGTGATGACCGACCTTGTGGAGAAATATGGCTATGCAAGCAGCGGAGAGTCATTCTCCATAGCCGATAAGAACGAGGTATGGGTTATGGAGATGATAGGGAAAGGTGCCGAGAAAGGTGCCGTGTGGATTGCTGTGCGTATCCCGGATGATGCCATATCCGGTCATGCCAACGAACCTCGTATTCGTAAGGTTGACCTCAAGGATAAGAAGAACGTGCTTTATAGCAAAGATCTAATACCCTTTGCTCGCAAACGTGGATATTTCAACGGTAAAGATGAGGATTTCTCCTTTGCTGACGCTTTCGAGAATCACACTAAAGACACTCGCCGAGGCTGTGATGCACGTGTATGGAGCTACTTCCGCCGTTTCCAACCGGAAGCTGACAAATATTTTGCGTGGTGCAACGCTGATTCTGACGATCCGATGCCCCTTTATATCGTGCCGGAGCGTAAAGTAAGCCTCAAGGAGATGCAGGAAAGTATGCGCGACCATTTTGAAGGCACCCCCTACGAAATGACAAGCGATATAGGAGCCGGACCTAACCACGTGCCCTATCGCTGGCGTCCGATGGACTTTGAAGTTGACGGTCACGAATATTGTATGGAACGTGCCATCGCCACTCAGCAGACCGGTTGGAGCTTCGTAAGCCAAAGTCGTGCAGACCTGCCTGATGAAGTGGGAGGAGTTCTTTGGTTTGGCACTGACGATACCAACACCTCTGTATATATGCCTTTCTACTGCTCTATGACTGAGATACCTCTCCAGCTTCAGGAAGGCGACATCAATAACTTCTCCTTCGATTCCAACTTCTGGATGACAAACTGGGTAGCCAACCAAGCCTACAACCGCTATGATCTGATGATTCCTGACATCCGCAAAGTGCAGGGTGCGCTTGAAGAGGGATTTCAAGCAAGCCGTCCTGACGTGGAGGAGGAATTAGTAGCTCTTGTAAATGGAGGTGACGATGCCGGTCTTCGTAAAAGAGTGAATGAAGAGGGTCGCAAGGTAGCTAAAGAAGCTACGGATGCTTACCGTGACTTAGCCGTCTATCTCCTCGTGAAATATATGGATGGCAATATGAAGAAGACTGACGAAAACGGCAACTTCCTCTACAACGAATACGGTCTGCCTCAATACCCCTCTTTCCCCGGCTACGACAAAACCTACTACGAAAACATTGTCCGTACAACCGGCGACCACTTCAAAATCAAATAGCTTTATTATCCCCACTAATGTATGGGAACAAAAAATAAACTAATTACACGATTTAAAACACTCCCAAAAGACTTCTCTTGGGAAGAAGTTAATCGTATGCTAGTAGGAATGGGTTACTCTTTGAGAAATAAAGGAAAAACTTCCGGTTCTCGTGTTATATTCATATGTGAAGGACGCAAACCTATAATGCTTCATAAACCTCATCCTGGAAATATAATTAAAGAATATGTCTTAAAACAGTTGTTTGAGAATCTAAAAGAAGAAGGATTAATATGAATACACTACAATACAAAGGTTTCATTGGTTCTGTGGAATTTAGTGAGGCGGATAACGTGTTTTTCGGAAAAATTGAAGGAATAAATGCCTTAGTAAATTTTGAAGGAGAAAGTGTTAACGAACTTACCGAAGCGTTTCACGAAGCTGTAGAGGATTATCTTATTCTTTGCGAAGAAGAGGGCATTACTCCTCACAAGAGTTATTCAGGAGCACTAAATTTACGTCTTACTCCTGACCTACACTCTCGTATAGCCATTCTAGCGAAACAAGCAGGACTTTCCATAAATGCCTTTATTCGTAAAGCAGTGGAAAATCAAATTGCTGCAATGATGTAGGCACTTCCAATAAATTGTGAGGGCTACGGTTCAGTGAACCGTAGCCCTCACAATTTATTGGAAGTGCAATGATTATGCTTCGAAGTTGGAGGCGATAAGCTCACATACCTCTTTCATTTTTTCCGGAGAGGGATTTTCTACCTTGTGGCGGAAATCCATATCTCCTTCATTCTGGAGAGGAATGAGATGAATATGGGCATGAGGCACCTCAAGACCAAGAACTGCCACACCTACCTTACGACAAGGAATAGCCTTCTTGATAGCTTTAGCTACCTTCTTAGTGAACACCATCATCTCGCCAAGCTGCTCATCGTCAATGTCGAAGATGTAGTCTGTCTCCACCTTAGGGATAACCAAAGTATGACCCCAGTTTACAGGATTTATATCTAAGAAAGCATAGAACTTTTCATCTTCCGCTACCTTATAAGAGGGAATTTCCCCGGCAACTATCCTTGAAAATATTGACGGCATAGTAAATTAATCTGAATCAATTACATCCGAAAGAAAAATCACTCCGGAATTTCAATCTTGATAATTTCAAATTCAAGCACACCTACAGGAGCGTTAACTTTTACCTTCTCACCTACCTTATGCCCCATCAAGCCTTGAGCAATTGGAGTAGAGGAAGCTATCTTTCCTTCACGCAGGTTAGCCTCATTGTCGGTAACGATGGTATACGCCACTGTCATACCGTTCTTGAGATTCTTTATGGTCACCTTATTGAGAAGCTGCACAACTTCAGTGTTGAGCTTGCTGTCGTCGATGATACGGGCAGTTGCAATAAGCTCCTTGATTTTTGAGATCTTCATCTCAAGCATACCCTGTGCCTCCTTAGCGGCATCATATTCCGCATTCTCCGAAAGGTCACCTTTATCACGAGCCTCGGCGATAGCCTGCTTGATAAGAGGACGCTGTGCCTCAAGTTCGGCAAGCTCCTTCATCTTCTTGTCATATCCTTCTTGTGTAAGATAAGTAGCCATATTTGTAATGTTGAGTTTTTGATTTACTTAGATTATAATGAATTATTATTTTTCGGAGGTAATAAAAAAGAAGGAATCTTTTATTTCCGCCAAAAGAAGCTCCCTTAGTTAATAAGGACTTCTCGCGACCTTAAAAGACCCTCGTTGACGCCTTACACGTCAATACCTCCATATTTTCGACTGCAAAGTTAACACTTTTCAATACCGAAAGCAAATTTTAACGGTTAAAAAATATTTCGTAAATTTGCATCGGGGTAATCTAAAATTCTATATGCAAAGTTGGCAAATTTACTTTTTAAGATTGCTCCACAATTTCTACATATGCAAATCAAGACTTTACTCCTATCCTTGCTCCTCCTAACATCATTGACGACATACGCTCGCCAATCTATCGACCTTACCGGCAAATGGCTTTTCCGCCTTTCAGACATTCCTGACTCCCTTAAATCGGGGGCAGTGACGCAAGGGGCACTTCATCTTCCCGGCACCCTCGACACTAACAAAGCAGGTATTCCTGTGGCTCAATCACAATCAACCGATAATCTCTCACGACGCTTCACCTATATGGGGCCCACCGTCTATACCCGATATGTGACCATACCTGAAAGTGCCCGTGGGAAGAAAATCCTGCTTAATTTGGAGCGTACACGTCCTACATCTGTAAAAGTGGACGGTATAGATGCTGGTTCGCGCGCCGCAATCTCGGCTACACAGAGTTTCGACCTTACCCCTTTTCTCACTCCGGGTAAACATCTGCTTGAAATAACCGTTGACAACGGGGATGCCATCCCTCCCGCCGTACGCAACAGTTCCCACGCCTGTACAGAGGCGACCCAGACTAACTGGAACGGCATCATAGGCGACATATCTTTACAGATTATAGATCCGACAAATATATCCGGTTTGAAAGTCACCTCAGATGTCGCTGGCAAAGCATTCATACTTGATGGTGCTCTTGCACGCGATAAAGTATATGGACCACTCACCGTAACTGCCGAATGTAACGGACAGAAAAAAAGCAAAACAATACCATCCGACTCACCGGATGAATTTTCCATATATTTGCCTCTCGGAGATGACGCACAACTCTGGAGTGAATGGAATCCGACATTATATGACATCACCGTTACCCTTACTGACAACAGTGGACGTGTGCTCGACACCGTGACACGACGTTCCGGTCTGAGAGAATTTTCAACTTCGGGAAGACATTTCACCATCAACGGCAATCCAACTTTCCTGCGCGGTCGCCACGATGCTTGCGTATGGCCACTGTCAGCCCATGTTCCTATGGACTTGGAAAGCTGGCGTAAATATTTCAAGATTCTGAAGGATTACGGTATAAATCACGTGCGCTTCCACTCGTGGTGTCCCCCCGAAGCCTGTTTCACAGCCGCTGATGAAGCTGGAATCTATCTGCAGCCGGAACTGACAATCTGGGGAGAAATTGACAAAGACCAAACTCCACTGCTCGAATTTCTCCAAGAGGATATGGAAGCAATAATAGACCAATATGGCCATCATCCCTCTTTCACGATGTTCGCAATTGGCAACGAGCTTTGGGGCGACACAGGCATTATGAAAGACTACATCGACAATGCCCGTGAACTCCAGCCGGGTCTGCTTGCCACTTACGGCTCCAACATATACCTCGGCCATCAAGGGCATATCGAGGGCGAGGACTTCCTCGTGACTTGTCGAGTAGGCGATGGTGACGGTTTCTCAACCCACGCTCGTGCCTCCTTCTCCTTTGCCGATGCTGATAACGGAGGTATCATGAACTCCACCTATCCCAACACAACAATGAATTTCAGTGATGCAATCGACCTTTCCCCCGTGCCTGTGGTGGGACATGAAACAGGACAATACCAAATCTATCCCGACTTCTCGACCATAAAGAAATATAAAGGTGTGCTTCGCCCTGACAATCTTACAGAGTTCAAACGTCGTGCCCAGGATGCCGGCACACTCCGCAAAGCTGAGAAGTATGCAAAGGCATCGGGCGAATGGGCAACACGTCTTTATAAAGCCGATATGGAGATGAATCTCCGCACACCGGAAATGGGTGGATTTCAACTTCTTGACCTCCAGGATTATCCGGGTCAGGGCACAGCTCTTGTAGGAATCCTTGATCCCTTTATGGATTCCAAAGGACTTATCACACCAGAAAAATGGCGCGAAAGCTGCAACGATCTTACCATTCTTGCCGAAT
>CAMWIF010000023.1 GCA_947174225.1 uncultured Porphyromonadaceae bacterium
ACGGCTCCGGGACGTTCCGTACCGTTGAAACCCCATACTGCCTTAGGCCAATAGGGATTCATATCCATGGTCTCCGCACCATAGCACCAGCAGGGAGTGACAGTGATGGTAGCACCCACACCCTCACGCTCAAACTTCTCAGCACAGGCTGCTGTCTCCCCTACACGTCCAATAGTGCCGTCGGCTATGACACACTCCACCGGACTGCCATCGCCGTTGCGCAGATTGGCACCTATAAGTTCTGCCACTGCCTTAGCCATATTCATTGTCTTCTCTTCGAGGCTCTCTCTCACGCCTCCCTGACGGCCGTCGATCACAGGACGTATGCCGATTTTGGGATAACTTTTCATATTGTCGGTTAGATTAATTTTTTCACAAAATTACATTACTCCCGACTGCCGGGGATTGCACAATCAAGCGATAGAATTGGACAATATCGACAATATGTTTTATAACATATTTTTATGCAACGGTTTTATCCACCATAATATGTTAACTTTGCAGCCATTTAAACATCTCTTGCTATGCAGAGCATAATTGACAATCTCCACTTATTGGTGGTACATATGGGAAGGAAAAAATGTGGCACAGATTGGAACTACCGCAATGTGTGCAGCCCTTTCACACGTATCTATCACATCATCTCAGGTACGGCAGCCATTATAACCGACGAAGGACGTATGACCCTACGCGCCGGAAATATGTATGTAGTGCCTGCCTTCACCAGCCATACTTGCAGTTGCGAAAAGGAGTTTGAGCACTACTATATCCACCTTTACAACGAAGCCGGTCCATACATACTTGAAGACTGGGATTTCCCGAAAGAGATGCAGTCTGACAAAAGCGACGTTGCCACGATAGAACGCTTGGCAAGCCTGTGTCCCGGTATGGAACTGAGCCATACCGATCCGAAAGCCTACGACAACCACAATTCTCTCGTAAAACGCATAGAACTTAACAAGCGCCGCGACATCGGAACCAAGATTGAGTCAAGAGGCCTCATCTATCTGTTGTTGTCGAAATTTCTGAAATCCGCAACCCTTAAGTCATATTGCCGTGATGAAAGGATACGCGACAGTGTAAGACACATACGTTCACACCTCTCTACCCATCTTTCCATAGAAGGACTCGCCGAGATGAGCCACCTGTCAAAAGATCATTTCATACGTCTTTTCAGAAAAGAGATGGGCACCACTCCGGTCAATTACATAACCGCACGTCGCATTGAGGCGGCACAGCTCAAACTTGCCACAGAGACCCTTTCAGTGAAAGGAATCGCCTACAGTCTTGGCTATGAAGATCACGCCTATTTCAATCGGCTTTTCAAGAAAACCACAGGTCTCACTCCCCTTCAATATCGCCACTCGGCGGCAATGCCGGTTTCATAATTGCCATTTTTAATGACGATTTGTTAAAATTCCTCAAAATCATAGTGTTTTTTTCGCTTTCTATTTGGATTTTTAACTAACTTTACATTCTAATTCAGAAAGTAATATCAATTGAAGTTGATTAAACTAATGGAGGAACTCCCCTATCATATACCGGCTCTGCTGCCGGAGACCTTGAAATTGTTGGAAATACGTCCCGACGGAATCTATGTTGACGCCACTTTCGGTGGCGGTGGTCATTCTCGTGCCATCTTGGATGCCCTATCGCAAGAGGGTCGGATCTTATCTTTCGACCGTGATATGGACGCTTTCCAAAACCGCATTGACGACCCAAGATTCACTTTCGTACACTCCAATTTCAAGTATCTTGAAAATTTTCTCCGTTTCCATAAAATCGACAAGGTAGACGGCATACTCGCCGACCTTGGCGTGAGTTTCCATCACTTCGACAATCCTGAAAGAGGCTTCTCCTTCCGCACCGACGCTCCCCTCGACATGAGGATGAACCGCTACGCCGAACGCTCCGCAGCTACAATTATCGCTGAAATACCGGAGACGGAACTCAAGGCAGCTCTATCCATATATGCCGATCTAAAACGTCCCGGCAATGTGGCAAAAGCCATTATAAAAACACGCGAGGAACATCCCATTGAAACCACTTTCCAACTCGCCGACGCAGTGAGACCTGCTCTCGACCCACGTCAGGAGAAGAAGGAATTGGCACAGGTGTTTCAGACACTCCGCATTATAACCAACGATGAGATGGGCGCACTCCGCCAATTTCTGCTCTCCACCCTTAAAGTGTTGCGTCCCGGCGGACGACTCGCAGTGCTCACCTACCATTCTGTTGAAGACCGCATCGTAAAGAATTTTATGAAGACCGGCAATATCGAAGGTGTAGAGGTTAAAGACTTCTTCGGAAAGGTCTCTACTCCCTGGCGACTCATCACACGTCGCCCTATAGAGCCAACCCTTGAAGAGATAGAACGCAATCCACGCTCCCGAAGCGCAAAGCTCAGAGTGGCACAACTCTTGCCAGATGATTAAATTTTCCTAATCCCTGATAAAACACTAAAGCATTTCAACAAATCCAAAGACCAAACTCTCCCAGAAATGACAGCAAGAAGAAGAAAGAGAAATAAAAAGGTCCAAAAACCCAAGGCACCCTCCGCTCCGTCCTGGATCTCCGACGTGAGATACGGGCGCTCCCTATCTGTGGAGTTCTTTAAGAAAAATGCCTGGCTACTTATGATTTTCGTCGTGACTATGCTTGCCCTTATGGGCTTGCGGTATAAGACAAAGACCAAGATGGAGGAAATCAAAAAGCTCGCCGCAGAGCTTCAGATTGCCGAAAGCTCCAAACTGCAGGAGAAGGCGGCTTATATGTCGCTTATCCGCGAAACCGAAATGCGTCGTCTCGTAGAGGAGAACGGTCTCGGTCTCGAATTTCAGGAGCAGCCACCCTTTGAACTTCAGCTTGACAAAGACTGATTAAACACCCTCATCTCCTTCCATAATGAAACAAAACAACAAGAACCACATACTTTTCAGATACGGCCTTATTATTCTGGCCTTCATCCTATTCTCTATAGGAATTGTCTGGAAACTTTTCCAGACCACAATAGTCGACGCCGCCGCGTGGAATGAGCGGGCACATAAAGAACTCTCACGCACCACCGTAATCGCCCCTGAACGTGGCAATATCCTCGCCTCCAACGGAAATATTCTCGCCTGCAACCTCAAGGTATATGACATCAAGCTCGACCTGCGCCACAACAAGGTGATGAAAGAAGCCAATGTGCCCTGGGCAAAGATCGACAGTCTTGCCGATTCACTCGACTACTATTTCCCAAGAGTAAAAAATCTTAACCAGCACCGCGACACCTTCAAGAAGTATTCCTGGCACACACGTCTTAAAAAGGAGTTTGAGAAAGACCCTGACAAGCGTCCACGTGCCCTGCGCTTGGCTGCGAAGAAGACTCTCGAAGACTTCAAGATGATTCGCAACTTCCCCTATCTTAAAGATTTCAAAGGTTCGGGCTACCGCATACCCGTCTATAAGGAGGAGAAGAATGTTCGCATATATCCCTATGGGAAAATGGCATACCGAAGCATCGGACGTGTCAACGAGCATCAGTCTACCGGAGAATTTCATGGTTATTCAGGGCTTGAGAAAGACCTTGACACTCTACTATACGGCACACCCGGACTGTCGAAGAAAGTGGCTCTCACTTCCGGAATCACCAACTGGGTGGCACAGGCACCGGTGAGAGGATTCGATATCCACACCACAATCGACATTGACCTTCAGGATATGCTCGAAGAAGAGCTTTACAATATATGTGCTGAATCAGGAGCGGAATGGGGCACTGCCATACTTATGGAAGTAGCCACCGGAGAAATCAAAGCCATATCCAATATCGAACTTCTCAAAGACGGCACTTACGGCGAGGCACTTAACCGTGCGGTGCTACCCTTCGAGCCGGGTTCCGTAATGAAGCCCATATCGCTGATGATCGCCTTCGAAGACGGTCTTGTCCACAGTGTTTATGAGACAATCGATTGCAGTCCCTTCCAGCGTACCACCGACCCCCACGCTCCCTCGGTGAAGAATATGAAACAGGTGATTGAGATGTCTTCGAACACCGGCATTGCACGTGTAATCTTCCGTGGCTATGAAAAGAACCCGGCTGCCTTCCACGAGCGTCTCGAATCAATCGGATTCTTCGAAAAGATGCACTCCGGAATTGCAGGTGAATGTACTCCCCGAATCCGTAAGCTCCTTCCGAAAGACTCTCGTGGAAATAACATCACCATGACCTCACGTCATCTTGACCTTGCCCGTCAGGCTTACGGCTACAACACTGAGATTCCACCTATCTATACGCTTTCCGTCTACAATGCCATAGCCAACGGTGGCAGATATGTGCGTCCCCACTTGGTCAGCTCTCTTATAAACGAAGAGGGACGCGACTCCGTGCTTCCGATCGACTATATCCGTGACCGCATCTGCTCCGAAGAGACTGCCAAGAAAGTCAAGATGTGTCTGCGTGATGTGGTCTGGGGCGAACACGGCACGGCACGTGGTGTGCGCGACGACCGTGTGGAGGTAGTAGGTAAGACCGGCACCGCTTATCCGGTTGAAAAAGGTTCCTACAACCTTTCGAAACGTCGCTATGCCTTCGCAGGATTCTTTCCCTACGATAAACCCCGCTACTCCTGTATGGCTCTCGTGCTCGGTCCTGCCGGCACCAGCGCCAACCGCACATCGGGCCAGATAGTAAAGAATATGGCAGTGAAGATGTTTGCCCGTGGCATGCTCAACAATTCCTCTACCTTCACAGCCAACCGTGTGGCTTCTCAGCCCGTGCTCTGTGCCTCTGAGAAATATGAGCCGAGCAAGCTCATCTCATCGCTTGGAATCACCGGGGCGCGTAAGGCAAAGGCTGTGGCTGAAAGCGACAGCGCATATCTCGACATTGTACCCAACGTAATAGGCTACGATGCTCCCACGGCTGTGAAGATTCTCGAAAGGCGCGGTCTCATCGTCCAGCTGAAGGGCACAGGGCGTGTGGTGTGGCAGTCGCTACCCAAAGGGGCGGCAGCTCGTCCGGGTGGCAAGATAATCCTCAATCTAAAAGTATAATCTGATTTCTCTAAATACATATGACTGTTAAACTCTCAAGCCTTCTGAAAGACCTCGACATTGTAGGAATCGTAGGCGAAACCGATAAAAACATAACCTCTCTCGAAAGCGACTCTCGCAAAGTGGAGAAAGACGGACTTTTCGTAGCCGTGAAAGGCGTCACCAACGACGGCCACAAATATATACCCGTCGTGGCAAGTGCCCATGTCGGTGCCATTGTGTGTGAAGAGCTTCCCTCTACACTTGTGAAAGGGGTGACCTATGTGCAGGTGCCCGATTCGGCAGAGGCTCTCGGACGCCTCGCCTCCGCGTGGTATGGCTACCCTTCACGTCAGCTAAAGCTTGTAGGCGTGACCGGCACTAACGGCAAGACCACAACGGCTACCTTGCTCTATGAGATGGCAAAGCTTGAGGGCTACAAGGCAGGACTTCTCTCTACAGTATGTAACTATGTAGGCGACCGTGCGGTGCCCGCTACCCATACCACTCCCGATCCACTCTCCCTAAATTCACTCCTCGCTGAAATGGTGGCTGCCGGATGCGACTATGCGTTTATGGAGGTATCGAGCCATTCCACAGCCCAGAAACGTGTGGCAGGACTTCACTTCACAGGAGGTATATTCACCAACCTGACCCGCGACCATCTCGACTACCACGGTACAGTGGAAAACTATATGAATGCCAAGAAGGCTTTCTTCGATATGCTGCCCCCCACAGCATTTGCACTCACCAATGCCGACGATAAATGTGGGGCATATATGGTACAGAACACACGTGCTAAAGTCTACACATATTCTCTACGCTCAGATGCCGACTTCAGAGGGAAAGTGCTTGAGACACGTCTCGACGGCACTCTGATGCTTCTCAATGGCCGTGAGGTGGAGGTACGCTTTACAGGACGTTTCAATGCCTACAACCTTACCGATGTCTACGGAGCTTCCATACTTTCCGGCTTCGATCCTGAGGAGGTGCTCGTCAATATGAGTCGTCTCGTCCCTGTGGCGGGTCGCTTCCAACCCTTCCTCTCCGCCGACGGAGTGGCAGCGATAGTGGACTATGCGCATACCCCCGATGCTCTCGTCAACGTGCTCGACACTATCCGTGAGATTGTAGGCAACGACGGCGAAATCATAACTGTGGTGGGTGCCGGAGGCAATCGCGACCATGGCAAACGCCCGATGATGGCACAGGAATCAGTATGTCGCTCTGACTATCTTATCCTCACAAGCGACAATCCGCGCAACGAAGTGCCGGAAGAGATTATAGCAGACATGCGTGCCGGACTTAGTTCGGAAGAACTGAAACGCACCGAGTGTGTCACCGACCGCCGTGAGGCAATCCGCAAGGCTGTGCTTCGTGCCAAGCCGGGCACAGTAGTGCTCGTGGCAGGTAAGGGTCACGAGACTTATCAGGAAGTCAACGGGGTGCGCCATCATTTCGACGATCGGGAAGAGGTGAAAGAGGCTTTCAAACTGAGATAATTTTCCCTTTCTCTCCCTCTTTAACAAGAAAGAATAAGAAAGAGACACACAGCGATGCTTTACGAACTGTTCAAATCAATCCAAGGAGCCGACCTGCCCGGATTACGTCTAATCGACTACATCACCTTCCGTGCAGGTGTAGCCTTCACTCTCGCTATGCTCATTGCCCTTATCTACGGCCGTGACATCATCCATCGCCTTCAACGTATGCAAGTGGGCGAGGTGGTCCGCAATCTCGGTCTGGAGGGACAGATGAGCAAGACCGGTACACCCACAATGGGTGGAGTGATCATTATCCTCTCCATAATGGTGCCCTGTCTCCTTATCGGAAATCTCACCAACATCTATATGATATTGATGCTGATCGCCACAATGTGGATGGGTACAATCGGCTTCCTCGACGACTACCGAAAACTGAAATACCACAACAAGGATGGCTTGAAAGGCAAGTATAAAGTCATCGGACAGATAGGGCTCGGTCTGCTTGTCGGTCTCACGATGTGGCTCTCCCCCGACATCGTAATGAGTGAGAATATGGAGATTGTCAACCAAATAAACAATGAGACTGAAGTGGTACACTCCCTTGCCACCATAAAATCTCCGCAGACCACCATTCCGTTTGTGAAAAACAACAATTTCAACTATGAGTGGCTCACAGCGTGGATTGACAATCCATCGGTGGCAGAGACATTGGGCTGGCTGGTGTTTGTCCTCGTGGTCATCATTGCTGTCACTGCCGTGAGCAACGGAGCAAATCTCACCGACGGACTTGACGGACTCTGCGCAGGCACCTCAGCCATAATCGGTGTAGCTCTCGCAGTTATGGCTTATCTTGGCGGCAATATCATCTATTCAGGCTACCTCAACATAATGTATATCCCCGGCAGTGAGGAATTAGTGGTGTATGCGGGTGCCTTCATAGGGGCTTTGGTAGGCTTCCTATGGTATAATGCTTTCCCTGCCCAGGTATTTATGGGCGATACCGGAAGCCTCACGCTCGGCGGCATCCTCGCGGTGTTTGCCATCCTTATACGCAAGGAGCTTCTGATTCCGCTGCTCTGTCTCATCTTCTTCATCGAAGACCTCTCGGTGATCATGCAGGTGGGCTATTTCAAATATACCAAAAAGAAATACGGTGCAGGACGCCGCATATTCAAGATGACCCCCCTCCACCATCATTTCCAGAAGGCTGGGGACAATGCCGTGAAATGTATTATCAATTTTCCCAAGGCTCCGATTCCGGAGTCGAAGATTGTGGTTAGATTCTGGATTGTGGGCATCTTGCTCGCCGCCCTCACTTTCGTGACCCTGAAACTTCGTTAATTCTAAATCATAGAAATGACAAATAAACATAACATTGACCTCAACGGACGCCTGGTGGTGCTCGGCGGAGGTGAAAGCGGCGCCGGTGCCGCAGTGCTCGGAAAAGTGAAGGGGATGGACGTGTTCCTCTCCGACATGGGTACAATCCCGGCTAAGTATAAAGAGCTCCTCGACAAGTATGACATCCCCTATGAGGAGGGACACCACACCGAGGAGAAGATTCTCAATGCCGATGTGGTTGTAAAAAGCCCCGGCATTCCCCCTTATGCCCCGATGGTGGAGAAAATTGTGGCGAAGGGCATTCCCGTGCTGTCGGAAATAGAGTTTGCCGCCGGATTCACCGATTCGAAAATGGTGTGCATCACCGGCTCCAACGGGAAAACCACCACTACCCTACTCACCTACCATATCCTGCAAAAAGCGGGTATCGACGTGGGTTTGGCAGGAAATGTGGGTAAAAGCCTCGCCCTGCAAGTGGCTGAAGATCCGCACGACACGTATGTGATAGAACTTTCCAGCTTCCAGTTGGAAAATATGTATCGCTTCAAAGCCAACATCGCGGTGATTATGAACATTACCCCCGACCATATGGATCGCTACGACCATAAGATGGAAAACTATGTAGCTGCGAAATTTCGTATTCTCCAAAATCAGACAAAAGAGGACTTCTTTGTATATTGGCAAGACGATCCCGTGATTCGACGCCAGATAGCACAGGTGCAGAGCGAAGCGTTGAAGCTTCCGTTCGGGCTTGAGCGCGAAGATGCCACTGCTGCTTGGGTAGAGGATGGCATCGTGCATTTTGCCACTCCCGGAGAAGTATGGGAGGTACCCCGCGACCGTCTCTCCCTCAAAGGTCTCCATAATCTATACAACTCAATGGCTGCCGGCATCTCAGCTTCCGTGCTTAAGATACGTAAGGAAAATATCCGCGAGGCCCTTGAAGATTTCGAGGCGGTGGAGCATCGTCTCGAATATGTGGCAACTGTAGACGGGGTGCGCTATGTCAACGACAGCAAGGCAACCAATGTCAACTCCACCTGGTATGCATTGGAGAGTATGACCACGCCGACAGTGCTCATACTCGGCGGTAAAGATAAGGGCAACGACTACTCTGAGATCGAACCTCTTGTGAAGGAGAAGGTAAAAGCCATTGTATGTATGGGTCTTCACAACGAGAAACTTCTCGAGTTCTTCTCCGGGAAAGTGCCCGTTATAGCCGACACCCATACTCTTGAAGACGCCCTTAAAGAGTGCCGTAAGCTGGCAACCGAAGGCGATACGGTTCTCCTCTCTCCCTGCTGCGCCAGCTTCGACCTCTTCAAAAGTTACGAAGACCGAGGCGACAAGTTTAAGGCTGCCGTGAGAGCCATGCTCTGAGCTGCTGCAAACTCCGCCGGATTAATTAAAACAAAATATCAACTCTCCTAACACACTCATAAAAGTGACAAACCAACAACAGGCTCCCTTAGAAGGAGTGACAATCAAAAACACTGTCGACGGAATTGCCGTAGAGCCGACAGTGAAAGTGCAGCCACCGCGCCAACGGGCAGAGCGACGTGTTCAGAAATCCGATCCCTACCTTTGGGGCATCTACATCACCCTCCTTGTGGCATCGGTGATAGAGCTATTCTCAGCTTCAAGTTCCGAGGTGTCAGGCACGAATGTCTATATGCCTCTTATACGCCATGCCATATTCCTTGTATTAGGTCTCGGAATTGTATTGGCACTCCAAAACACCCACTACGGCTATTTCAGCCGCTTGGCATGGTTTTGTGCTGTAGTGTCGTTAGGACTGTTGGTGCTATCCAATTTCTTCGGAGTTGAAATCAACGGTGCCCAGCGAGCCATCCGTGTGGCAGGCTTCACGATTCAGCCTCCGGAAATAGTCAAGCTCACCGTGGTGGTGCTCCTTGCACGTATTCTTGGCCAGCATCAGGAAGTGAGAGGTGTGACCACCAGAGGTGTGTTTCAAGCTGCCGGAGTCGTAATCCTGTTTGGCGCACTTTTATGGAAGAATGGTCTTACCAATACCATCCTCCTCTTTGGAGTCAGCCTTTCGATGTTTCTCATCGGCGGTATGAAATGGAAAAAATTCGGCCTTGTGCTCCTTGTCTACGGAGTATGCGCCGGTGTGTTGGTGCTTATGAAATATACCGGCGACAAGTCAACCGGCGAATTTGAGAAGGTAGGACAGACCACAGCTGTAGTAAAGGATGGCATTGACCGTACAGGCACCCAGAAAGGCCGTATCTCACGCTTCCTTGCAGGTGTGAATCCAGACGATGAACTCAATGACGAAAACCGTCAGGTTATATTCGCCAAGATTGCACAAGCCAACGGTGGATTGATCGGTCAGGGACCGGGCAACTCACGAGAGAGTGCCCGTCTGCCGCTCGCCTTCTCCGACTACATCTTCTCCATCATAGTGGAAGATACGGGATTTATCGGAGGGTTGGCTCTCCTTATCCTTTACCTGCTTATCCTCGCACGCGCAGGACGCATAGCCTATAAGTGTCGAAGGGCATTCCCCGCGTTCCTCATAATGGGCTGTGCAGTGTTGATTGTGTTCCAGGCTCTCGTGCATATGGCTATCGTCACAGGACTTTTTCCCGTGAGCGGTCAGCCATTGCCCTTCATATCAAAAGGCGGTACCTCAATACTTGTTATGTCTGCCGCCTTGGGAATTATGCTCTCCGTAAGTCGCTATGCAGTGACATCGAGCAATTCCCAACAAATAAACGCCGAACTTAAGGAGCTGCCGGAGGATATGCAGGCAGCCAACTTCTCAAATCAATCGCCGAAAAAATGACAAAATCAAGTAATGGCGGGAAGAATCCCGCAGACGTAAATAGCCAACTCCGCGTGGTGATAAGCGGAGGGGGCACGGGGGGACATATTTTCCCAGCCCTGTCAATCGCCGATGTGCTTCGACGCAAACTCAACGCAGACATCCTCTTCGTGGGGGCGGAAAACCGTATGGAGATGACCCGTGTGCCCGAAGCCGGATATAAGATAATCGGCTTGCCTGTGGCGGGCTTCGACCGCAAACGTATTTGGCGAAACTTCGGTGTATTGATAAAGCTCTTTAAAAGTCTGCGCATGGCTCGTAAAATCATACGCGAGTTCAAGCCCGACATAGCTATCGGAGTGGGTGGCTATGCATCGGGTCCTATGTTAAAGGCTGCCCAGAAAGCCGGAATCCCCACCCTAATCCAAGAGCAGAACTCCTATGCGGGAGTCACCAATAAGCTACTCGGCGAAAAGGCGGCGTGCATATGTGTGGCATACGACAATATGGATCGCTTTTTCCCGGGTGAGAAAATTGTAAAGACCGGCAATCCGATACGTAAAGCCCTGCTCAATGACCATACGAGTGTGAAAGAGGCGCGTGAATCGTTCGGACTTAATCCGGACCGTCCCACGCTGCTTGTGGTCGGAGGCAGCCTCGGAGCACTCACCATAAACGAAAGCCTTGAGGCAGGTATATCCCGACTTGCTGACCAGGGCATCCAGGTAATTTGGCAGACCGGTAAAAACTTCGGCGATCGTGGTCCGGCAGCAGTGAAAAGACGTAAAGGAATAGTGGTGACACCTTTTATCACCGATATGGCAGCCGCCTACAAGGCAGCTGACCTTGTTATCGGACGTGCCGGAGCCGGATCAATATCAGAACTGCAAGTGCTTGGCAAACCGGTAATACTTGTACCCTCTCCGAATGTGGCGGAAGATCACCAGACCCACAATGCACGTGCCCTCTCCGATGTGGGCGCGGCAGTATTCGTAGCCGACGCTGACGCACGTCAGACCCTGGTAGACGAGGCAATCCGACTCATGGGCGACCCGGAGGCACGCAAGAAAATGAGCAATGAAATAAAGAAAATGGCAATCTCCGACAGCGACACACGTATCGCCAACGAAGTTTGCCACCTCCTCAAAATAAAGAAATGAACTCTATTGATAACCGACATCCCTCCGATGCCCCTTTCTCCAATCTTTACTTCGTGGGAGCGGGAGGTATCGGTATGGCAAATCTCGAACGCTATTTCCTGAGCAAAGGCCATAATGTGGCAGGTTATGACCGCACCTCCTCACCTCTTACCGAGAGTCTGAGCAAAGAGGGAGTGCAGATGACTTATATCGACTCTCCTGACGAAATTCCGGAAAAATTCCGTAATCCTGCCACAACTCTCGTGGTCTATACACCTGCAGTGCCTGATGACAGCCCTATCCTGTCGTGGTTCAGGGCGAACGGTTTTGAAGTGGTGAAACGTGCCGCACTGTTAGGCAAGATTACCCGTGCAACCAACGCAATATGCATAGCAGGTTCACACGGCAAGACCACCACCTGCTCAATGACGGCTAACATCCTCCGACAATCGGTAGTAGGATGCAACGCATTTTTAGGAGGGATACTGCGTAACACAGGAAGCAATCTTGTGCTCAGCGAATCTTCTCCCTGGTCGGTGATTGAGGCTGATGAATACGACCGTTCATTTCATCATCTCTCCCCTACCATAGCTGTGGTGACATCCACCGATCCGGATCATCTCGACATCTACGGCGATGAGAAGGGCTACCTTGAGGGTTTCGCCCATTTCACATCGCTCATACGTAGCGGAGGTGTGCTCCTGCTCCACACAGGACTTAAACTCCAGCCTGCCACTCGTCCGGATGTGAGGGTGATGACATATAGCGGCTCGACGAAGGGGGACTGGCATGCTGAGGATATAACCTTTGGCAAAGGTACACTCAGCTTCACCCTCGTAGGTCCTGATATCCGCATCCCCGACATAGAAGTGGGGGTGCCTGTCGAGATCAACATCGACAATGCCGTGGCGGCAGCGGCAGCCTCGCTTATAGCGGGCGCTACTCCTGACGATGTGCGCCGAGGCATTGCCACATTCAAGGGTGCAAAAAGACGTTTCGAAATCATTCGCGACGGCAAAAGCGGTGGCACAGTGCTCATCGACGACTATGCCCACAGCCCTAATGAAGTGAAGGCATCAATCGCATCGGTAAAGAAACTCTATCCGGATAAAAAGCTGTCTGTGATTTTTCAACCTCACCTCTACACACGCACCCGCGATTTTGCTCCGGAATTTGCCACAGCCCTCTCTGAAGCCGATGAAGTTATTATGCCGGAAATTTATCCGGCACGTGAGCTTCCCATAGCAGGAGTAGACACCCACATCATTCTCGACAGCGTGACATCGCCTGAGAAATGCTATTGTGAGCGAAAAGATTTGCTAAATCTGATAAAAAATCGTAACTTTGACATCTTAATGACGTTAGGAGCCGCCGACATTGACCGGCTACTCCCCGACATCAATAATATATTAGACCACCGGTAAGGACCGACACAATGCGTAAGACAATCGTCAAATGGT
>CAMWIF010000024.1 GCA_947174225.1 uncultured Porphyromonadaceae bacterium
CGATGGTTGACATAAGCAGACTCTTCCCAAAGCGACGTGGACGACTTAGAAACACATATTCGGCACGATTTACCAGCTCATAGATCAAAGCAGTCTTATCCACATATAAATAGTGACCGGTAATGATTTTCTCAAAGGTCTGTATTCCTACCGGATATTTGATTGATTTTGCCATCTTTTGCCGTTTTTAGTTTCACCTGCAAAGATAACATTTAGAGTCGGAATGAGCTAATATCTAGTGAAAAATAATATGGAAGGGCGAGCTTAAATAAGCTATTAGCGATAAGCTTGAGTTTAGCTATAACCGTATAAACAGATAAGGGGACTACACCTGAGCGGTGTAGCCCCCTTATCTGTTTATGTGAGATTAATATTACTTAATCCTTATAGTTAAGCAGGGTTCTGTCGAATGCACTGTTGAAGTCAGACTCTGAGCGAGGAATCATCAGGCGCCAGCCATTGTAGGCAGAAACTTCCTGACGTATTGCGTAGTTAGCAGGAGTGTTGCCCGAGGTTACATCGTTCTCTACCCATACTCTGCGCTCCATGGGGAGATTCCAACGTTTGAAATCGGTCCAGCAGTGACCCTCACCCCAAAGCTCAATACGTCTTGAAAGACGGATATCTTCCAGAAGAGCCTCGCCGTCAGGAGCTGTATAACCCGGTATACGCATTGAATTAAGCTCGGAGATCACAGACTTGGCAGTAGCCACATCACCTGCCATATAGGCTGCCTCTGCCTCGGTGAGCACCATCTCAGTGGCACGCATCCAGGGGAAGTAAGAATCGCCATAAACGCCGTTGACACCGACACACCACATTTTGACAGCACCGCCAATCTGCATAACAGAGGGAGAGGTCTCAGACACACCACTCACAACGCGACAGAAAGGATAGCTTGTGACACTCCCGCTTTTGGGGTTGTTGTTCATAGCGTATCTTACAAATCCGTCAGCCATATCATATAAGCCTCCGGCAATACAGTCCATAGTACCCGCAACCACGTTATTCGCATTCCAGAAGTCAGCCTCGGTAACTGAAGCCACGCTCTCATATCCGGGAATCTTTGCAATCTCAGCAGCCTTGTCGGGAGTGAAGAAGCACTGACGGCGAATGTCATTCGGGTCAAGAAGACGATAGAGATCCATATTTATGCCAAGACCCATCGACCAGTTGGCAGGATAAGCACCATTACATGAGAACCAACAGCCCCATGCGGAATAATAGATGTCGTTATCAGGGTTTGTCCACATATAATCACTTGTCGGCTCAATAAGACCTGACATATACTCCTCATTACTCATGACAGGATAGCCTTGGCGAGCGTTGTGTGCCATACTCTGAGCCTTTGACCAGTCGTTCTTTAAGAGGGCAGCGCGGGCATAGGTACCGTAGGCGATGTCGATGTCCGGCTCAAACCAATAGCTGCGGTTTTGTCCGCAAGAACTAAAGAGGCTGATAGCCTCATCAAGGTCGCTATAGATAAGATCCAGGACTTCATTCATTGTGCCGATTGGCGCGGGGTCGGTACCCGGGTCAGTGCGAAGCACAACTGCATAAGCACTGCCGTTGTTGCTGTCTACCCAACGCGGGGCAAACCACTGTAGGGCATGGAAGTATCCGTGGGCACGTAAAGTGAGACACTGCGCTTTGATCCAGTCCTTCTTTGCCTGGCTACCCTCGGCATCATCAATAGTGGCAAGGATGGTGTTTGCACGGGATATGATCATATAACAATAATCCCACATATTGCGGCAGAGTGAAGAGCTCTGGAGATTCAGTGATTCCCAACGAGACCATGAACGTCCCATCTCGCCCATATTGAAGTAAGATACATTGTCAGGACCGAGACCCTCTCCAATCCATTGCAGACAAGAATTTTCTCCCGAATGTGAACGACCAAGACTGAGCTGGGTATTCATAATACGGCCGATGCCGTATACACTCATTTGTGCCGCTTCCGTAGTTGCCACGGCTGTTGCATCAGAGATGCTGGTGATGGGTTCAGTCTGGAGATAATCGCTTGAACAGGCGCTGAGACCTGCCAAAGTAATCACTGCAGCCAAGCCCTTATATAATTTCTTATTCATTTTTTTACTGATAAAGGGTTTAGAATTTCGCTGTAAGCTGGAAAGAATATACTCGTGACGGTACAAAATATTGTCCCTGGTCACCGGAGAAGTTATACTGCGGGTTCAGGCCCTTACGTTTTGCTGAGATAAACACATTGTCTACCGACATACCAATGCTGAGGTTCTGGAGCTTCATAGCTCTTACCCATTGTCCGGGAAGATCGTAAGAAACGTTAAGATTCTTAAAGATCAGATAGTTGTTGTCTATAATGTAGCGGCTGCTGGCAGAATTGTTATAAGAATTGTACGAGGTGTTAAGCTGCGGTACGCCATTCGGATCGATTGAATTGGCAGAACCCTTCAATACATTTTCCACTGTATTCTGTACCATCTGACCGTCAGCTCCGGGATAAGATATGGTGGTTGTGCCCACTGTATGGTCGTTTACACCTGCTGGTTTCTCTGTCCAAGCCTTGAGGAGGTCGGTAGTCAAAGCTGAAGGATTGGTAGAGCCAATACCTACGAGGCTTGCATAGTTGGAGTCGTAAGTCTTGCCACCCAAGCTATATGAGAAGAGCATACCGAGACTGATGCCTTTCCAAGACAAATTGGTTCCGAATGAGCCATAGACGGTGGGAAGCGAGGTACCGATAATCTTACGGGAAGCGTAAGCGGTATTATAGGTATAATACTTTCCATCAATCTCAACAAGGGCATTGTTGGAGGCGGCGTTAGCGATACGAGAAGCATACTCATCGCCATTATATACTCTTACGTTGTCCTCATTATATGAATAGAAGTCGGGCGACTGGGGATCAATTGAATAGAGTGAACGTCCGTTGGTCTTGTCTACACCTGCCCATTCGTAAGTGTACTGCTCGTAAAGGCTCTTTCCAACGAAGAGGGCGTCACCCGGGATGTCCTGATTATCCGGAAGTTTGATAATCTTGTTTTTGAGGAAGGAGGCATCCACATTGAAGTTCCATTTGAAATTGCTTGTGCGGATGATGTCAACACCAAATGAAAGCTCCCAACCGATGTTCTGCATGGTACCGATATTCTGAAGCACCTGGGGATTTGAACCGGTATTGCCGAGTGCGCCCGAAGAAGGAGCAGCAGAACGCCAGAAGAGAAGGTCAGAGTTACGCTTGTTATAGTAGCCGATAGAGAAGTTCAGGCGGTCATTGAAAAGAGAGCCTTCAAGAGCGAGGTCAAGAGTCTTTGTGGTCTCCCAACGAAGATTTGAGGGAGGAAGCTGACCGGGGACAAGGTTACTGATTGAGCCACCGATTGACCATCCGAAGTTATATGTACCCCATGATGCGTAATGTCCTGCAGATGCGTCGTTACCTACTGCACCATAAGCTGCACGGAACTTCAGGAAATTAACCCAATCCACATCCGACATGAATTTCTCCTTGCTGATTACCCAGCTTGCACCGGCACTCCAGAATGTACCCCAACGGTTATCCTTATCAAAACGAGAAGTACCGTCTCTACGTATTGAAGCCTCGATAAAGTATTTCTGATCAAAGTTGTAACGTGCGCGACCAAGGTATGATTCAAGCTTATATTCTGTTGAATATGCTGTCATATCCATCATTTCAGAGAAGTTGCCCATATGGATAAGACCATTCAGCTCCTGACCACTCTTACGAATAAAGTTCTCATCATATTTGTACTGATAGTTCTCATGATCCAGAAGGACATCTACATGATGCACACCATAATCATGTGCCCAATTAAGCATCTGCTGGAAATTAGAAGTGCCTGTGCGATAGAAACTCTGAGAAAGAGAGCCGATATTAGCCTGTGAACCGATCTTATTATTGTTGTATTGAAGCTCATTAGTCTTATCACGGAAGAGAGTACCCTTAACTGTCACCTCAAATCCGTAAGGCAGAACCAATGTGCCGAACAGGGCGGCATCAAGCTGAGTTACACTATAATTACGTCTGTCTTCACGTATGTTCCATACGATGTTGCCATCTGAGTTGTAGGACTCCTGATTCCATACAGGCACTCCGAATTCATCATACACAATGGCACCCTTGGCATCATGTAGATAATAAGGATAGATAGGAGCCTTATTCTGAGTCATTGAGAAGGGGTTGTTGGTATAGCCGAGACCATCGGGATCAACCGGGCTTCTCTGCATTTCCTGCTGTGCGGCACTAAGATTCAAGCCCAAGCGGAGGAACTTAACCGGATTGGCGTTAAGATTCACACGACCGCTGAAACGCTCATAATCAGTAAGAAGCACATAGCCATTCTCTTTAAGATAACCTGCCGATGCAAAGGCATTGAATTTCTCTGTAGCGCCAGCCATACTTACTGTATACTCCTGACGGTAGCCTGTGCGAGACACGCCTTTCCACCAGTCCATATCCTCACCTGTATATCCGGGAAGGATTGAGGCACTGATCTTACCATTTGAATTGAATACATCCTTGTCGCTCTCAACATTATAGATGTTAAGGCGAGTGTAGGTCGGGATGAAGTTGTCACGCCAAAAATCAATTGCTTCCTGACGGCTCAGACCCTGATTGGTAATCGTTCCGTTTACCTGGGCATCAAAAGACGCCTGCATCCACTGGTCAGCGCCAAGACGGTCATACATCGGGAGAGCACGCTCATACATACCCTGGCGTACCTGTAATGTCACGTCTACCTTACCCATATTCTTAGCTTTCTTGGTAGTGATGAGTACGACACCATTAGCACCGCGGTTACCGTAGAGAGCACAAGAGGCAGCATCCTTCAAGACAGACATAGATTCAATGTCCTGAGGATTGATGGCAGCTATATCACCCACATACTCAGAACCATCCACTACTATAAGCGCGTCATTATTACCATTGATGGATGAGAAGCCACGTACACGGATAGCAGGAGCCTGACCAGGCTGAGTAGTAGCACTTGTAACCTGAACACCGGGGGCATTACCCTCAAGAGCAGAGGTTACTGATGTGACGGGGCGATCTTCAATTTCCTTGGCACCTACTACAGCCACAGAACCTGTCAGAGATTCCTTATTGGCAGTACCGTAAGCAACCACCACAACGTCCTCAAGATTCTCAGCAGTAGAATGAAGATAGACAGTCATGTTGTTTTGAAGTGTTACGATCTGATCCTGATACCCCACATAGGTAATCTTTGCCTGAGTGACACTTGCAGGAACTGTAATGGTGAATTTGCCGTCGATGTCTGCGGCTGTACCTTGTCCACCGCCAATTGGGGCGATAGTAGCTCCGATTAGCGGCTCATTATTAGCCGCATCCAAGACGGTGCCATGATAGGTACGTGTCTGAGCTGCTATACTCAGAGTAAAGCCTACCATCGTCATCAGAATTAAAAACAGTTTTCTCATACTTTGTAATTTAGAGATAAGTTATATATTGTTGTTGGTTTTAAACGTCCGTTTTATTACCTCCACTTTTTCCGGTTTAACGAATCTTTACTTAATAATTCTTAATTTCGTCGATTTCACATCTACAAATTATTAAGTAACCCTGTTGATTGCTTTAAAGGAATTATCGGTAATCCGAGGTTGAATTTTGGTAATCTATACAGGTTTAATTTGATTTTTTTAACATTACAGGACGCAAATTTAATTGATTATCGTAGAATTATGTTATAAAACATAGTTAAAATTTGTTAATTTATACTTAAAATATATTAATTTTAACATTTGTATAACATAAACATTGTTTTTAACTATTTTATTTGTCATTTATTTGACATTTTGCAACAAACTTCTACAATTGGTTAACAGTGTTGAATCACTATTTGCATAAAACGAGGTGTAACTTGCTATCTATTTCTTGATAATAATATTCTCTTTGAAATGTTGTGCTTTACCTCCTTTGAAATTTTCAGAATGCGTAACAAATTTAATTGCTTACGTGTCAATATTAATAATACCATAACAAGATTAGTAGTAGACCCAAACACTCAATTACATTTAAACTAACTAAATATGATATACGGATACATACGTGTGAGCAGTGACAAGCAGACTGTGGAAAATCAGCGTTTTGAGATCAATAAGTTTTGTAGTCGTGAGAATATCCAGATTGATGGTTGGATAGAGGAAACTATCTCCGGTACGAAATCATATACCAAGCGTCAACTTGGTAACTTGTTGAAAAAGATTAAGAAAGATGATCTCATTATTTGTGCTGAATTATCACGTCTCGGAAGAAATTTATTTATGATTATGGAGATCCTAAACATATGTATGCTCAAGGAAGCCAAAGTATGGACCATCAAAGACAATTATCGGCTCGGCGACGATATCCAGTCAAAGGTATTGGCTTTTGCTTTCGGTTTGTCGGCAGAGATAGAGCGCAATCTCATTTCGCAGCGTACTAAGGAAGCTCTTACAAGGAAAAAAGCGGAGGGAGTAAGTTTAGGCAGACCGAAAGGGAAGACCAACGGCTTTGGGAAATACAAACTTAGCAGTAAGGCGAAGAAGATACATAAACTAATGAATGAAGGCGTATCGAAACGTCAGATAGCAAGCATATGCAAAGTAGACAGAAGCACCTTAGACAGATTCCTGAAATTGCCGGAATATCTCGCCGCATCACAACAGAATAATCCATAAAATGCAAGATAGTAGCCACGACACATTAGTCTCTAAAGAGAGCTTACAGGAAAAATGAGGATAAGAAGATGAGAAACAGTGACCTCAATACGGAGTAAAAGTAGGGTTAAAACGAGGGTAAAAATGGGGTAAGAAAACGGACAATAAAACCAACAACAATACATAACTTATCTCTAAATTACAAAGTATGAGAAAACTGTTTTTAATCTTCATGACGCTTATGGCTTGTGTCTGGAACATCTCTGCCCAGATGCAGATCTACAGTGGAATTGTGGTGGACGCAGCCACCAATGACCCACTGCCGGGAGCTACAATTATGCCAATTGGCGGCGGACAAGGCACCTCTACTGACATTGAAGGTAAATTTACTCTTCAGGTTCCTGCCAAAGTTCATTCTGCCACTGTATCCTATGTGGGCTACAACGCGCAGAACGTGATGCTTCACCAGAATATGACAATTAAACTCGTTGAGACCACAAGTAATCTTGACGAAGTGATGGTCGTAGCTTACGGCGTCGCAAAGAAATCTGCCTATACCGGCTCGGCATCGGTAGTTAAAGCTGATCAGCTTGAGGATGCGCTCGTATCAACTGCCACTGACGCTCTTAACGGTAAGATCGCCGGTGTGCAGGTACAAAGTATTAACGGACAACCAGGTGCTGATCCTACAGTACGTATCCGTGGCGTTGGCTCTCTCAGTGCTTCCAACACTCCTCTGTATGTGGTTGATGGCGTGCCTTATGACGGCAGCATATCTAATATCAACACTATGGATATTGAATCAATGACAGTGCTTAAAGATGCAGCTGCAGCGGCTCTTTACGGTGCTCGCGGTGCAAACGGTGTTATTCTTATCACCACTAAGAAGGGTTCTATCGGTGCAGCCAAGGTCACTGTCGATGCCCGTTGGGGTGTCAACGACCGTGCCGTTCCCCGTTATGATATGATTGAAACCACCAATGAATATGTAGAGTTGGTTTACAAATCACTATATAACGGCTACTACTATAATTCCTCTAATACGCCTGATGCTGCCCATCGCCTCGCTAATGCAAACATATTTGGCAGGTTAGGTTATCAAGTGTATACATTGCCGAATGGCGAAGGTCTTATAGGTACTAACGGTCTTATTAATCCTAATGCAACTTTGGGATATCAGAATGGAGATTACTACTATACTCCGGACGATTGGTATAAGGAGCAATTCCGCAACGGTCTGCGTCAGGAATACAACATTAGCATCAACGGTGGCAATGAACGCTTCAATTATTATCTCTCCGGCTCTTATCTCGGCGATGAAGGCCTTATCGAAGGTTCTCACTTCCGTCGCCTCGGCACCCGCGCCGTGGTAGATTATCAGGCAAAGGAATGGCTGAAAGTAGGTACAAACCTAAGCTTTACTTACACAAATTCAGGCTATCCGGGGGATCAGACGAGTGACAACGCTGCCACTTCTTCTGCCAACGCATTCTACGTGGGCGATCAGATAGCACCTTACTATCCAATGTATGTGCGCAATGCTGACGGCACAATCAGACGTGATGCAAATACCAATAAACCTATATACGATTATGGCGACGGTGTATCGACACCTTACACCCGTAACTTCATGAATATGTCTAACCCGGCAGGTAATCTTGCATATGATACCGAAGATTATCTCTCAGATGTGTTTAACGGTAAATGGTATGCGATCATTACTCCTATAGATGGTCTTTCCATCACGGGCACAGCCGGATATTATCTCGATAACACCCGCTATCACAGTATCGGTAATCCTTGGTATGGTCAAAGTTCAGAGTCCGGCGGTTCAGCTGTACAGACAAATGAACGCACACGTGCCATTAATCTACAGGCTCTCGCACAGTATCAGAAATCTTTTGGCAAGAATGACATCGATGTGCTTCTCGGCTATGAAAGCTATGACTTGAATATCGAAAATCTTGAAGGTGTGGGCTATAATCTTTACCGTCCTGATAGCTTCGTCATTAATAATACAATCGACAGCAAGAATCCCTATGGATATGTAGTAACCTACGCTACACGTGGTCTTTTCGGTCGTGTAAATTACAGCTTCGACTCTCGCTATTTCTTCAGTGCTTCTGTTCGTCGTGACGCATCTTCCTGCTTCCATCCCGACCATCGTTGGGGTACATTCTGGTCTGTGTCCGGTGCGTGGAATCTTGCTAAGGAGCACTTTATGGCAGATGCCACTGAATGGCTCGACCAACTCAAGATTAAAGCATCTTTCGGTCAGCAAGGCAATGATAATCTTGGTCGTGATGATTTCAACTCCACTACTTGGTATGCGAAATACTATGCTTATGCTGATCAATACCGCATCACCGGTGCTAACGGTGTATGGTCAGACGGCACACTCTTCTACAAAGGTAATCCGGAGATCACTTGGGAGACTTCCAACAACTTCAACGTAGGTATTGACTTCAGTTTTAAGCAAGGACTCGTAAGCGGTACTATCGAATATTTCAACCGCCAGACATCCAATATGCTTTATAATAAGCCCGTATCTCCATCTAACGGCTACTCTTCAATTCCTATGAACGTAGGTTCGATGCGCAATAACGGTGTTGAGATTGAAATTAATGTACGTCCCGTAAATACTAAGAACGTGACTTGGGACATCAACGCCAACTTGACCACTGTATCAAATAAAGTGCTGAAGCTTCATCCCGACCTTAACGGACAGCTCATCAACGGTAGCCGTATCTACCGTGAAGGAGAATCAATGTATCAGCTCTATCTCGTTGACTATGCCGGTGTAGATCCCGCCACGGGTCTTGCCCTGTATTGGGATGCAGATGCCAAGAAAGATGCCAACGATGAGGATATGAAAGATACACAGGGAAATTATATTCTTGAAAAGGAATACCTCTCGACAGATGCCAGCCACGCCTACAATTACAATCGTAAGGCCACCGGCAACCTGATGCCCAAGGCTTATGGTGGCTTCGGCACAAGTGTCTCCTTCTTTGGTGTCGATTTCAGTATGTCGTTTGCTTACCAATTCGGCGGCAAGATTTGGGATTACACTTATCAGGATCTTATGCACAATGGCAACACAAGCGACCTTGGTCGAAATTGGCATAAGGATATCAGAAACGCCTGGACTCCTGAGAACCGTAATACCAACGTGCCTCGTCTTGATGGAGAGGATTCTTATACTAACTATTCCTCTACACGTTGGCTTACCTCAAGCAACTATCTTTCACTGCAAAACATTACCCTCGGATATAACTTCCCAACTAAACTTATAAACAAGATTGGTTTGACCGGTCTCCGCATCTATGGTGCCGCTGAGAACGTATTCCTTCTCTCTGCACGTAAAGGTATGGATCCACGTCAGGGTTATGTCAACTCCGACGGTGCCACCTATAAAGATTCACGCTGCATTTCAGGCGGTTTGAGAATCGAATTCTAAGCCTTTCCCTTTATTTCATTTTTTATCGAATCCACAATGAAAAGGAATCTAATATATTTCGCCACATCAGCCATTTTGGCATCAATAGCGTTGGGTGGCTGCAACGACCTTGACACCAAGCCCAACAATTACTATGTGTCAACCGAAGAAAAATCTGATGCCATTGCTCAAAACCCTGAGCTTGCTAAAGCCGGTGTAGTAGGTATATCTTCCACCTACAACCAATATCAGGCTGTGTACACTAACCACATCGATTTCGGCTGGCCCTCCGTGATGCTTGGAATGGATTGTATCGGTCCGGATCTTGTAAGCCCTAATACCGGTTATAACTGGTTCACCACTATGGGTAACTACGATATGGGCAACAATAATAACTATATGAACAGTCTTGCCTGGTATCATGCCTATAAGATTATCAACTCTGCCAATGCCGTGATCTCAAACGTGGGGGAGGCTGAATCTGACGACCTGAAGCTCTACGGAGCGCAGGGCTATGCAAACCGTGCATTCGCATATTTCAATCTTATCCAGCTCTTCCAGACCACTTACAAAGGTAGTGAGACAAAGCCCGGCGTACCTCTTATAACTCCGGAGAACGCTGACCGGGTTGCCACCGAGGGCTGTCCGCGTTCTTCGGTACAGGAAGTTTACGATTTTATCTTATCAGATCTTGACACCGCTATCAGCTACCTTACAGAATGTGGTATGGGGGTAGATAAGATTGCTGAGACAGGTGCAAAGCGTTTCGTATCTCTCGGAACAGCGTATGGACTTCGTGCGCGTGTCAATCTCGTGATGAACAATTGGCAGGCTGCGGCTGATGATGCAGCCAAGGCAATCTCCTATTCCGGTGCAACTCCTTATTCTATACAGGAGGCATCTGTGCCGGCTTTCAATGATCCGAGTGCGCACAACTGGATGTGGTGTATCTACGTTGAAGAGACCGACCGCGTAGTGACTTCATGGATCATCAACTGGCCCTCCCATATGGGTTCGCTTAATTATGGATATGCTTCTGTAGGGGCATGGCGTTATATCAGTAAAACACTCTACAATGACATCAGTGACACTGACTGTCGCAAGGGCTGGTGGCTTGACAGCAATTGTCAGAGTGCAAATCTGAACGCCAATCAAGCGGCTGTCATTGCTGCTTATGGTGCTCCTGCATACACTCAGGTTAAATTCGCACCTTATAAGGGTGAACTTCAGACTACCACCAACGCTACATCTATAATATTGATGCGTGTGGAGGAAATGCACCTCATTCAGGCTGAGGCTACCGCTATGGCGGGCAATGCAACTGAAGGCAAAAGGCTCCTTGAGGAGTTTGTCAAAACTTACAGGGATCCCGGATATGTCTGCCAAGCTGTAAGTGGAGCCGATGTGCAGGAAGCGGTATGGATGCAGCGCCGTATAGAGCTTTGGGGTGAAGGACATTGCTATTTTGATCTTCTACGTCTCAACAAGGGTATTGATCGTCGCGGCGGTGGCTGGGACAGTACGTGGGTGTATGATATTCCGGCACCTCTCAATCCCCTTCTTATCCCTCAGCGTGAGATGGATGCTAACCCGGCTATCGGTAGCAACAACCCCACATGGAGTAAGCCGAGTGCTGTTGACGACTTCTAATGATAGCTAAACAAAACATTTTAACAGATTTCAGATATGAAACTCAATATTTTTAAATCAGCCCTTTTCCTTCTCGCCATTGCTATCTTCGGCTCTTGTTCTGAAGGGAAATATTGGGACGAACCGTCAAATCCGGGGAATGTCTATGCTTTTGTAAAACCGGCTGAGACCATTTCCGTGCCTACAGACGGCGACTTCCCTTCCACGGTGAATGTCACTGTTTCACGCAACAGCTCTGTTGGTAACGTAAGCGTCCCTGTTGTCTTCAAGTCAAATTCTGAACTTATCACCGGTCCTGCCACTGTGGAATTCGCAGATGGAAGTCTGACTTCCACATATGTAATATCTCTTGGTGAGGGTCTCGAAATCGGTGTGGACTACACCGCCAATCTTTCCTTGGAGCAGCCTGAAGATGTGCTTCTGCAGGTCAATTCCAAGAATTTGAGCTATGCTTTCAAAATATCGAAAGCTTTAAGCTGGGTTTCAGCCGGAAAGGCGGCAGTCTTCTCTGACTGGGGTGGCAATGAAGAAGCAGCGGAAATTGCAGTTGAAATCGCAAGCAACTATCCAAGCAGTGAGTTGCGTCTATGCCGTCTTGTTAATCCATATAAGACTCTTGACCCTGACTATACTTCGGATGCCGCAAATCTTGAATTCTTCATTACTAATGATGGTAACGCTGCCGGAATGAGATATAATTGGCAGTATATCGGTCAGTATGACGAAGAAAATGGATATTACTTCTTTGGTATCAGCGAGGCTAATGGTGGCTCGTTTACCAATGAGGGAGATGAGTATATTATGAACGGATTTATGGCATATGGTGCCACAGCTTCCAAACCTGATGGTATCGGATGGTATGAAACACTCAGTTTCACGTGGATACCGCCCGCCAAGTAATTCTCCAAAATACACAAAGCTATATGTATAGTAAGTGTGACATCGGTAAACGATTAAACTAACAGTAAGCTCAAACAAATTGATAATAAGCAACAACGAATGGCTTATGGCTGAAAAGCAAATCCATTCCTTGTTGCTTATTTTCAATTCTTTACTTCCGATTCTTAAAAATTTAGATAAACCTATACCATTGTAAGGAGGTTACCAAAGTACCTTCCATATTATTTTTACTTATTATTAGCTCATTCCGACTCTAAATGTTATCTTTGCAATTGAAACTCCAAAAACGGTGAAAGATGGCAAAATCAATCAAATATCCCATAGGCATACAGACCTTCTCAGAGATAATCACTGAAAAATATCTCTATGTAGACAAGACTAAACTTGTCTATGAATTGACACATGGGGCAAAGTACGTGTTTCTAAGTCGTCCACGTCGCTTTGGGAAGAGTCTGCTTATGTCAACCATCG
>CAMWIF010000025.1 GCA_947174225.1 uncultured Porphyromonadaceae bacterium
AGCAGGAGATTAACGGCTACCGTGAGATAGCCATCTTCAAGACCGGCGTAACACTGTAGCGTCGTTATGCTGACGTGGTGCAGAGTTTTAGGATGTCTGCCTCAAAAGTATCTTTATTTATAGCCCGGTTTTTGACCTTCGAGCGATTGTTGTAAATGGTCTGAACCGGGCTGAATAATAGACTTGCGATTTCAGAGCTTTCCTTTATGCCCAAACGTATGAATGCACAGATGCGTAGTTCTGTATTAAGTGTGCCTGGCATCTTAGGGATTAATTGCGCATCCGGCTGGAGAAGGCTGTTAAGTTCTTCCACAAAATTAGGGTAGAGGTCAAGGAAAGCTTTGTCGAATTGTGTCAGGAATTTTGTGGTTTCTTCTTCCGGGATCCTTGCGAGTGCAGATGCTTGGAGCAGATCACCCTCCTGATGAGCTTTTATTTTACGCTTTACGGTCAGTGCGAACGACTGTAATTTTTCGATTGACTTGGCACATATGTCAAAACTTATTTTAGCGAGCCATTCTCTCCGTTTATTTATGGAGTTAAGTCTATCTATTGTTTCGGATAGTTTTCCGTTGGTTTCAGCTAACTTATCGTTTGAAAGTTGCTGTTCAGTAAGCATCTCATTGAGACGTTGGTTAAGTTGCTTAAGTTCTTCATGCTGACTTGCCAACTCCTTATTGCTAAGTGAAATGAGGTTGTGTTGCTTTTTGATATAGAACGCTCCTAAGAGCACGATCAAGACGAGTACCGCAAGGATGATGATGCCTATGTGGGCATTTCTGGACTGCCGATGGAGATCATTTGTGTATAAATCAAAGATGTCCGGCATATTCTCAGATATTTCAAGTATACGCAGACGGTTGCCAAAGAATAGAGCATCTTGGAGCGATGCGTTGAGATAACGCATAGTGTGTTCGCTATCGGCTCTTCTATTTTTATGTAAATATACCGCCAATTCTTGAAGAGCAAGATTTTCTTTGAGTGGTGTCTGTAGATCGCTTATAGCAGCCTTCATTAGCCATTGCTCGTAAAGTTCAGGATTGTCGGTGAGTTTATAATGTTCGGCGATGGAATAAGCTGCCGAGGCATATAATTTTGACTTTACCGGTGTCTTATCAATCACTTCCATATAATACCGCAAAGCCTCATCACGATTATTGTCAACAATCTTAAATTTTTCCGCTTTTAAGAACATACCTTCCGGTGAGCCGGGGTCACAGCTTTTCACTGCTTCCGTAAGGGAGGTGCGCATTTTTTGTAGATATTCTTCCTCCTTTTTTTCATCACGGCTAAACTCCCGAAGGTAGAGGTAGAGCCAGAAAGCGGTGGTGTGGTAGTCTTTCAGCAATGGTCCCGGCAACCGTTCCGGTGATACGGAGTCGAGCACTTGCTTTGCTTGGAGATAACGGCCACTGCGTGCATCCAACAGAGCACGTCGTATCATTGCCATTGACCAGTGTCGTTCATCGCCAATTTCATATGCAAGATTATGCGCTCTTTGTGCGTATACCATTGCCGAGTCATAGCGAAAATCGGCATACTCTTCATATAGTTTGTCAAGCAGCTCCAGTTTTAAAACGGGAGTTGCGGCGTTGTCGCACATCTCTCGTAATTGGGCAATGCGCTTCTCTTTGATCTCCATCACCCCGGGTGCATCGGCAAGGGCACGGTCAAGAAGAGAGGTATTGGCTTTTGTCGCAAGTAGAGATAGTGGGCAGAAAAGAAGCATCAGAAAAAAGACGAGTTTGTTCATGTTGAGGGGTAGATTTGGTTAGTCTGTTGCAAATTTAGTATAATTCCTGAAGATATGCAAATCTACCTCTCTATATTTTAGCTATATCTATATATTTACAAATAAGGACATTAAGAATTTGAGTTTCTACCTGAGTCTACCGCAGGCATACCGAGGAGCACAAACGGGTGAGAATGTGTATAATTTTGCGTCAGAGAAAAACTCACACGGATCTCTACCATGAGAAGCTCGCCAAGAGACTTCCTACAGATGAGAAACCGAGAAGCTATCTCCATAAATTATGCAAATTATAAATTCTAACTAATATTATGAACAGACTGAGTTTTTTAGGACACAAATGCATTCTCATCGCATTTCTGTTGTTTATGAGTCTTCCGGCATTTGCCCAGGTGACAGTGACCGGCACGGTAGTCGAGGAATCGACAGGAGAACCATTGATTGGTGCCACAGTAGTGGTGCAGGGTACATCTAAAGGTACAGCCACCGATATAGAAGGAGACTTCACACTTGAGGTACCTAATCTGAAAGCCAAATTGGTAGTGTCATATGTAGGGTTCACCACCCGCACAGTGCCGGCTTCCGAATGTGAGCGTATAGCATTAAAGGAAAATTCTGCTGTGCTCGACGAGGCAGTAGTGGTAGGTTTTGCCACTCAGAAGAAAGTTAACCTCACCGGAGCTGTGGGTTCGGTAAGTTCAAAGGATCTTGAGAATAGAGGTCTTACCTCGGTGGCTGCCGGCTTGCAGGGTGCTATGCCCGGTGTAACCATCGTGCAGAACAGTGGTCAGCCCGGTCTTGACGATGGTGGCACGTCTATCCGCGTGAGAGGTAATGGCACATTCAACAACGCTGCTCCTATGGTTATTGTAGACGGTGTGGAGAGCACAATGTACGACCTTGACCCCAACGATATAGAATCTATCTCAGTGTTGAAGGATGCTGCTTCGGCTGCCATCTACGGTTCGAAGGCTGCCAATGGTGTGATACTTGTTACCACAAAACGTGGTAAGAAGGGTCAGGCAAATCTGACATATAGCGCAACATTCGGCTGGCAAAAACCGACCTCGACTCCCAATTATGTGGGCTCCGCCGATTATGCACGTCTCACCAACGAGGCACGTGCCAACGAAGGTCTATCGCCATTATACAGTGAGGAAGATATACGCCTTTATGCCGATGGCTCTGATCCCTATGGACACGCTAATACAGATTGGGTAAACCTCTTGTATCAAGGTTCCGGTTTCCAGATGACCCATAATCTCAGCCTCACCGGCGGTGGCGACAACACCCGTTACCTCGTATCACTCGGCTATCAGGATCAGGAAGGCACCGTTCGCAATGTAAGCAAGAATCAGTATTCTATGCGTATGAATCTTGATGCTGATCTCAACAAACGTCTTTCCGCCGCTTTCTCGATGGCTTATTCACGTCAGGACATTGATCTTCCTACTAATCCCCACAATGACAGTTTCGATGAGTTTTTCCGTCTTGCCAACCGAATTTCTCCAATGGTAGTGTGTCAGTATCCTGACGGAACTTATGGTTATATAGGTGACGGCAACCCGATAGCTTGGCTCGATAGTGATGCTCTCAGAAAGACCACCCGCAACAACCTCCTTATGACGGGTAAGCTTAACCTGAAGATTATCGACGGTCTTACCCTGAGCGGTATGTTGGGTTACAAACTTTACTATGGCGAGACCAAAGACGACAACAAGAGTGTGCAGTATACTCCGACCTTCACCCACGGCATTGATAAGAAATGGAACAGCGTGATGCGCGATGACCGCCTTTCTGCCGATGTGCTTCTCAATTACAACAAGACGTTTGCCTCTGACCATACTATCACCGCACTTGTCGGTTTCCATTCAGAGTATTATAGATTCTATGAGCTGTATGCCTACCGTGAGATTTTCCCGAGCAACACATTGACCGACATCAATGCCGGTGGCACGGCTAACTTGAACAACAGCGGCTATACCCGTGATCTCACGATGCTCTCTTGGTTCGGACGTGTAAACTATGATTATGCCGGACGCTATCTCCTTGAAGCAAATGTGCGCTATGACGGTTCGTCACGTTTCGGCAAAGGTAACCGCTGGGGTCTCTTCCCCTCCTTCTCGGCAGGTTGGCGTTTCTCTGAGGAGCTTTTCTTCGAAAGTCTAACCGAGATATTTGACAACGCAAAGCTCCGCGCTTCATGGGGTAAACTCGGTAATCAGAACATAGGCAGCTATTATCCCACCATAAGCACACTTTCTCTTGGAAAGAATTATCCCTTCAACGGCACAATCACTTCTGGAGCATATACCGAATATGCCGCCAATCCTAATCTTAAATGGGAAACGACAACCTCTTGGGGTGTGGGTCTTGATCTTATGCTTTTCCGAGGTCTTGAAGTCAACCTCGACTACTATGACAAGACCACTTCAGGCATTCTTATGACTGTGGCTACTCCCGAACCTTACGCTCTCTCCAATTACTATGACAATGTGGGTAAGGTCACTAACCGAGGCGTTGAGCTTGCTATAAATTGGCGTGATGTGGTGGGCAACGTATCTTACCACATAGGAGGTAACTTTGCCTACAATAAGAACCGTATCAAGTCGATGGGTGCAGTGCTTGAGCAGATTTCCACAAGCGAGTCTTATTCATCGATTATGCGCAGAGGCGAGGCAATGAACAGTCTTTATGGCTATGTAAGCAACGGCTTCTTCAACACACAAGAGGAGATTGATAATTACTGCGCATCCTACAATATCGGCTACACTCCGAAACCCGGCGATCTTCGCTATGTGGATATCAATAAAGATGGCGTGATTGACGCTAATGACCGCACCGTGTTGGGCTCGTTTGATCCGGGCATCACATTCGGCTTCAATTTAGGTGCCACATGGAAGGGACTTGACTTCACTGCCAACTTCCAAGGTGCTGCCAAAGTGAAAGGATACATTGGTATGGAGGGTATAGGCTACATAAACGGTGATGTTGCGAAGCCAACAACTATCTGGCTCAATCATTGGACTCCGGAAAACACCAATCCCAAGACACCACGCCTCGTGCAAGGCTACGCAGGATGGAGTATGCCTAACACAACATCAAGCTTCTGGACGCAGGATGCATCATATCTTCGCTTGAAGACCTTTCAATTGGGCTATTCTCTCCCTGCAAAATGGCTCTCGAAAGTGGGTATAAGTAATCTGAGAATATTCTATACTGCCGAAAACCTTCTCACCTTTACCCACTTCATGGAGGGCTACGATCCTGAGGCTCCCGGTGGCAACGGCAACTTCTATCCTCAGACAAAGACTCATTCATTCGGTCTGACCGTGAAATTCTAATGCTGTAACGTAGTGGAAGGCAGACCATAGTGAAACAATCTTAAACAATCACTTTTAACCACGCAAAATCACAACATGAAACTGAAAAATATAATCGCCACAGCAGCCATAGCTATGACTTTTGCAAGCTGCTCCGACTTTCTTGATCGTTATCCCGGCGATGCCCTCTCCCCAAAAACCTTCTGGAACACGGAGGCAGATGCCAAACTTGCCCTTGTAGGCTGCTATAATCGCCTTTACAGTCCTTTCCGTCCTGAGGAGAGATGGCTTTGGGAGACAACCACAGATAACGCCCTCTGCTATCACCGTAATAAGGACTACCGTGCAATCGGTGACGGCACTATGGCTCCATCGGGTGTAAGCGTACACAATTATTTCACATACGGTGAGATCCGCACCTGCAACGAATATCTTGCCAATGAGGGTAATATCTCGTGGAGTTCGGAGGCGCTTCGCCAGAGCTACCGTTCTGAGGTAAGAATGATAAGAGCTATGCACCTGTACTATCGTGTTACTCTCTACGGAGACTTCCCCTTCTCGGAAGAGGTGTTCTCAACAGTGGAAGAGGCATACATCCCACGCACCGATAAGACTGTGCTGCTTGACTATATCGGGAAGGAGATGGAGGAAGCAGCAGGCTACCTTCCTGATGAGGCTGAGGCTGGAAGAATCAACCGCTGGGCAGCAGAGGCTTTCTTGACAAGATACTATCTTTACCGTAAGGATTATCAGAAGGCTATAAACCATGCCGAAAAGGTGATGAACAGCGGCAAATATAAAATGCCGGCTCTCACCTATGAGCAGTCTTTCTTGAAAGCCAACCAATATAATTCGGAGGTTATCATGTCGTTTGAACATAACCTCGCCGGCAATTTCGGTATGTGGATAGCGGAATTCCTCCCCAATAGCTATGGCGGATGGTCATCCGCAGTGCCTACTCAGAGTCTACTCGAAGCATATGAAACCATCAACGGCCTCACTATTGATGAAGATCCCACCTATGATCCTCAGAATCCCTTTGTAAATCGCGATCCTCGCTTACGTGCTACCATCATCTATCCCGGACAATGCTGGGACATCTACGCCAACAGTGAAAATTATCCTCATGGTTTCCCGTCAATCGAGAAGGGTAGTGGCGAATACTGGAGCGATGCCGATAACGCAACTCATACGGGTATGAACTTCAAGAAGTTCTATAGCGATTTGTCGGAGTATGACAATATATGGTCATGCGAGCGCAACTTCCCGATCTATCGTTATGCGGAGGTTCTTCTCTCATACGCAGAGGCTAAGATTGAGCTTGATGCCATCGACGCGAGTGTATATGATGCCATTAATCAAGTGCGCCATAGAGCCGGATTGCCTGATGTGGATGAGGTTAAATATGCCGATCAGAACTCTTTGCGAGAGCTTGTGCGCCGTGAACGCCGTGTGGAGTTTGCCTATGAGGGCTTGCGTCGTGATGATATAATTCGTTGGGGTATCGCTCCAGAAGTGATGAACAGCACAGTATATCATATGAATGGCACTATCACCGACCATAAAAATGCCGAGGGCGACTATGATGTGGTGCTCCTGCCGTATGACGACGTTGAGGATGTGCGTACATTTGTAGCCGGAAAAAATGAACTCTTACCCGTACCACAGTCGGTAATCGACGCTAATCCTGCTACCACTCAAAATCCGTTATATTAATCTGACCACACTCATCTGACTTATGAAAACCATATTGTCCATCATACTTGGTTCAGCCATATCTCTTTCCGCAGTTGCGCAGACCTCTCTTGAGGTCGGCGTACTGCCCGGGGAGAAGTGGTATGGCGGTGCCACTGATCTTGGGATAGAGATGCCTTTTGCCTCGGATCATTCTGACATTGATCTGCGTGTCACTAACTACAATAACCAGACCTCACCGCTGCTCGTGTCGAATAAAGGAAGATATATTTGGTCTGATGGTCCTCTCCATATCTCTTTTTCCACAGATAAATTGAATCTGAAAACACATAGAGGAGAGATACATCTTGGAGAAGCCCCTGAAGGAAATCTCCGAAGCGCCTATTCTGCCATAGCTGATAAATATCTCAAACCGGATGGGGGTGTGCCTCCCACAGAGTTCTTCGCCACACCCATCTACAACACCTGGATTGAGCTGATGTATGATCAGAACCAGAAGGATGTGATGAAATATGCCCATGCTCTGATTGACAACGGCTTTCCTGCCGGAGTACTGATGATTGATGACAACTGGCAAAAGGATTATGGCGACTTTAGTTTCCGTCCCGACCGCTTTCCCGATCCCAAGGGTATGGTGGATGAACTTCATCATATGGGTTTCAAAGTTATGCTATGGGTATCACCTTTTGTTTCCGCCGACAGTAAAGAGGCGCGTGATCTTAACGACAAGGGTTATTTACTTAAGAACCATAGTGGAGATATGGCAGTATTGCGTTGGTGGAACGGCTATTCCGCATGCTACGACCTTAGCAATCCGGCGGCTTACGCCTGTCTGAAAAGCAGACTGACGTCTCTTCAGGATGATTATGGGATCGATGGTTTCAAGTTTGATGCCGGCGACCCGGAGAACTATCTTGAAGAGAAGGTGAAAGTGGCGGATGGTCGTTCCTTCGACACGGAACAGACTCGCCTCTGGGCACAGCTGGCAATGGAATTTCCCTTCAATGAGCTTCGCGCCTGTTGGCAGATGGGAAATCTACCTCTTGTGCAGCGTTTGGGCGATAAACAGTATTCTTGGAGCGGTGTGGAGCGTCTTGTTCCCTCTATGGTGGCGGCAGGTCTCTTAGGTCATTCCTACGCTTGTCCTGACATGATAGGCGGGGGAGAATACAGGAGTTTTCTTAACTCTGATCCTGAAAAGTTTGACCCCACTCTGATTGTACGCTCGTGCCAGATACACGCAATGATGCCTATGATGCAGTTTTCAGTGGCTCCGTGGCGAATTTTAAGTCCGGAACATCTTAAGATATGCAAGGAATATGCCAAGCTCCACTGTGATATGGCACCTTATATCTTAGCAATGGCACAGAAAACAGCCGCTACGGGCGAGCCGATTGTGCGCCATATGGCTTATGAATTTCCCGGTGAGGGATTTGAAGATGTAAAAGACCAGTATATGCTTGGCGATGAGTGGCTGGTAGCTCCCGTGATGACCGCTGACAACAGCCGTAAGGTAAAACTTCCTAAAGGTCGTTGGCGCGATGATATGGGACACACTTATAAAGGTGGACAAGAAATCACCCTCAACGATATTCCTCTTTCAAGACTTCCCCGATTCCAACGTCTTTAACAATAATAATACATAAATCATCATGAAAATTCTATCAACCGCTATACTTCTCGGTGCCGCTTGTGTGGCGAATCTTACAGCTATGGCAGCTAATTCCTCTGACAAAGAAATTATACGGGTATCTACCGACAATACCGATCTATTGTTGGAAGTTGCTCCCAACGGCAGACTCTATCAGACTTATCTCGGTCCGCGTCTGTTGCACGATACAGACGTCACCAATTTCACATGGCGTCAATCTACCGGTTCCGATGGCTCTGTCTCTCCACGTGGCTGGGAGGCATATTCCACTTCCGGTAACGAAGATTTCTTTGAGCCGGCGATTGGGGTTATCCACGCCGACGGCAATATGTCGACTTACCTCTATTATGTCAATTCCACACAAGAAACAACTAACGGAGTGACACATACACGTATCAATCTGCGTGATAATCAGTATCCTCTTGAGGTGACTCTCAACTATCAGACCTATCCGAAAGATAATGTGATAAAAACCTGGACAGAGATTCGCCATGATGAGAAGAAGCCGATTACTCTTACAGGTTATGCCTCGGCTATGCTTTATTTTAACGAGCCGGCTTACTATCTTACTGAATTCAGCAGCGATTGGGCGAAAGAGGCAAAAATGACACAGGAGCAGCTACATTTCGGAAAGAAGGTGATTGACACAAAACTCGGTAGCCGTGCTGCTATGCATACACATCCTTTCTTTGAGATTGGTCTCGGTAGCCCCGTACAGGAGAACTCAGGTGAGGTGCTTATGGGCACATTGGGTTGGACAGGTAACTTCCGATTCACATTCGAGGTGGATAATGCCGGCAATCTGCGTGTGATACCCGGTATCAACCCTTTTGCTTCCTCTTATAGCCTTAAAGCCGGAGAGGTGTTCAAGACTCCCGAATTTATATTCACACTGAGTTATGACGGTGCGGGGCAGGGTAGCCGCGACCTTCAGGCATGGGCAAGAAAATATCAGCTTAAAGACGGTATGGGCAGCCGTATGACCTTGCTGAATAATTGGGAGAACACGACTTTCAATTTTGATCAGAATCTTTTGGCTCAACTGATGAAGGAGGCTAAAGATCTTGGTGTCGATATGTTTCTTCTTGACGACGGATGGTTTGGCAACAAATATCCTCGTAAGGATGACCGTAACGGACTTGGTGACTGGACAGCCACAGCGTCCAAACTTCCTGAGGGCATTCCCGGATTGGTGGACGCTGCTAAGGATGCCGGTGTGAAATTCGGCATATGGATAGAGCCTGAGATGGTGAACCCCAATAGTGAGCTTTATGAGCAGCATCCTGACTGGGTGATTGAACAGCCTAACCGTGATACATATTATTATCGTAATCAGCTCGTGCTTGATCTCAGCAATCCTAAGGTACAGGATTATGTATTTGGAGTGGTAGACAAGATTCTGTCAGAGAATCCCGATGTAGCTTATTTCAAATGGGATTGCAATTCGCCTATCACTAATATCTATTCCCCTTATCAGAAAGATAAACAAGGCAACCTCTATGTGGATCATGTGAGAGGCGTATATAATGTCCTCAAAAGAGTCAATGATAAATATCCTGACACTCCGATGATGCTTTGCAGCGGTGGCGGTTCACGTTGCGATTACGAAGCCTTAAAATACTTTACGGAGTTCTGGTGCTCAGATAATACTGACCCTATGGAACGAGCCTATATACAGTGGGGTTTCTCACAATTTTTCCCTGCAAAAGCTATGGCAGCCCATGTGACGAGCTGGAATAAGAATACGAGTATAAAATTTCGCACTGATATGGCTTCTATGTGTAAGCTTGGGTTTGACATAGGTCTCCATGAACTGACTTCGGAAGAACTCGAATATGCACGTGGAGCTGTAGCTAACTGGAAACGTCTGCAGCCTGTAATTATGGATGGTGTCCAGTACCGTCTTGTATCTCCTTACGATACAAACCATATGGCTGTGGAATATGTGGGTTCCGACCGTGATTCTGCCGTGGTGTTTGCCTATGATCTGTCGCCCCGGTTCTGTGAGAAGATAAATAAGGTCAAACTGAGCGGTCTTGATCCGATGGCGCGTTACAGTGTGAAAGAGATTAATCTTATGCCTTCTGCTGACGCTCGTTGTCCACAGGACGGTAAAGTCTATACCGGCGACTACCTGATGAAAGTGGGATTGGATCTTTTCTCAGATAGACCCTCTACCAGTATGGTGGTAGAGTTGAACGCTGTTAAAAGTTAAATCATAAGGTGGTTAGATACAGTTATTATAAATAATCTTAGACATAAATTATGCGATTCTTATATAATATTCTTATTGTGGCTGCTATTTCGATGTCTGCGTATGGGCAGGAGATAGCCATTGACAAGGCATTGTTCAATGAAGGCGACAGCCAGGAGTGGAAAACTCCGTCGTTTGATGATTCCTCTTGGAAGACACTTGAGGTGACCCGGCTTTGGGACGATCAGGGGGTAGCTCCGGATACACGTTTCGGGTGGTATCGTTTTCACATAGATATGCCGTCAAATATGCTGCAAAGCTCCGATCTTCAGGAAGTGGTTGCATTTGACTTGGGAATGGTGGATGATTGTGATGAAGCGTATTTCAACGGTAAACTCATAGGTAAGACCGGATTGATGCCCGGGGAAATGGGAGACATCACTAACACATTCGACATCCCGAGAAATTATACAGTCTCTGCGAAGGATGTGAACTGGGATGGTGAGAATGTACTGGCTGTAAGATGTTATAGCGGCGGTGCTCCGGGTGGTATGTTTGGCGGTCCCGTAAAAGTCACAGTCCCCGGTTTGGTCGAGGCAGCCGATATATCCTTTTCTCAGGCTAAGGTTAAAGGTAAAGATGGCGTGGAGGTTACACTTAAAAGCCGTTATCCAGCCACTATCTCAGGCAAACTGAATGTAGTTGTCACAGACTTTGAGAATGGTAAGGTAGTGGCTGAGGTAACTAAAAACGTGAAGGTCAACGATGTGCGTAGTGAGAAGTTGTTTATTCCTTACAATAAGAGTAGGCGCGTGGATGTAAAAGCTACTTTTGATGAGAAAAATAGCGGTAAGAGTCTATCTGTAGCTCATGTGCCTCACTATATTCTTACTCCTGCTGCTCCGGCATCACCTCGCTTCAACACGGCTCCAATATATGGTGTGCGTCCGGGTTCTCCTATACATTACCGTTTCGGCGTTTCAGGTGAGCGTCCGATGCATTTCTCCTCTACCGATCTCCCTAAAGGCTTGGCTATAGATCCTTATAACGGTGCTTTACGCGGCTCATTGGAAGATAGGGGCAGTTATACTTTCACTGTCACAGCAAAGAACGCAGCCGGCGAGGCAAGTCAGGAGTTTACAATTAAGGTCGGAGACCGTATCGGACTCACTCCGCCTATGGGTTGGAATAGTTGGAATTGCTGGGGTTTGAGCGTGAGTCAGGATAAAGTACTCTCAAGTGCAAAGGCACTTATTGACAATGGCTTGGCAGACTATGGGTATGCTTATGTCAACATTGATGATGGCTGGGAAGCTGAGAAGCGAAATCCTGAAGGCACTATTGCAGTAAATTCAAAATTCCCTGATATGAAGGGTCTTGGCGATTGGCTGCACGATGAGGGCTTGAAGTTCGGTATTTATTCTTCACCCGGCGACCTTACCTGTGGAGGCTATTTAGGTTCGCTTGACCATGAGGCTCAGGATGCCGACAGTTACAACGAATGGGGTATCGACTATTTGAAATATGATTGGTGTGGTTATAGACGCAAACACGAAACGGAGCCTGACCGTGAAACTACTGCTTCCTATATACGCCCCTATCTGTTGATGCAGGAACATTTGCGTCGTCAACCACGTGACATCTTCTATAGCCTTTGTCAGTATGGTATGGGTGATGTATGGAAATGGGGTGAAATGATAGATGCCAACTCTTGGCGCACTACCGGTGATATTTCCGACCGTTGGGATTCCGTTTATGATATAGGTTTTGTGGAACAAGCCGATCTGTATCCCTACGCAGCTCCCGGTGGATGGAACGATCCCGATATGCTTGTAGTGGGTAAGGTAGGCTGGAGCAGTAATCTGCGTGACTCACGACTTACTGTGGATGAACAGTATACCCACATTTCACTTTGGGCATTGATGGCTGCCAATATGATGATCGGATGTGACTTGGCACAGTTGGACGACTTTACGCTATCCTTATTATGCAATAATGAGGTGAATGCCGTAAATCAAGATGTCCTTGGCAAGCAAGCGAAGAGAGATGTGAAAGATGGTGACCTTCAAATATGGAGTCGTCCGTTGAGCGACGGTAGTGTAGCCGTCGGTATCTTTAATCTTGGCAACGGAGTTATGGAAGTTGATCTAAACAATTATCTAAAGATTCTAAATATTGATAATCCGTTAGGGATACGTGATTTATGGAGACAACAAGATTTGGCACTTAACGACACTAAATATAAGTTGCCATCACATGGTGTTAAATTAATTAAGGTGAAAAAGTAATTGGTTAAGGTAAGAAAGCGGTCGATTCTCATCGATCGCTTTCCTGTTTTTTCCCTGGGGTGCCCTTGCACATCGTTACAATGCCAATAGGATAATATTTATGTGTAGCCGACGGCAAAAAAGTGAAACAGGAGATTAACGGCTACCGTGAGATAGCCATCTTCAAGACCGGCGTAACACTAT